>JBDOMX010000049.1:0-13185 GCA_039831615.1 Planctomycetaceae bacterium | reverse complement strand
GCCGCAAGGCTCGAACATCCCAATATCGTGACTGCGTACGACGCGGACAAAGCGGGCGGTACGCATTTCCTTGTGATGCAGTACATCGACGGCAGTGACTTCTCGACATTCGTGCGGAAAAACGGGCCACTTTCGGTGGACCAGGCCGTCTTTTGCGTCGTGCAGGCGGCGCGAGGGCTGGAGTATGCCCATCAGCGCGGGGTGGTGCATCGCGATATTAAGCCGTCGAACCTGCTGCTTGGCTCCGATGGTACGGTCAGGATTCTTGATATGGGCCTGGCTCGGCTCGAATCGGAGGGGGCGGATCAGCATCAACTGACCAGCACGGGCCTGTTCGGGGGGACGATTGACTACATGGCCCCCGAGCAGGCGCTGGATATGAAGGCCGCCGACGCCCGGTCCGACATTTACTCGTTGGGCATCACGCTGTGGTATCTACTGACCGGTCGCGCGCCGTACGAGGGGCCATCGGCGATGGCCAGGCTGTTGGCACATCGCGAGACCCCGATTCCCTCCTTGCGCTCAGCTTGTTCCGACGTGTCGCCGAAGCTCGACGAGACCTTCGCCCACATGGTAGGCAAGACGCCGGAAGATCGATATCAGACGATGAGTCAGGTGGTCGCGGAACTGGAATGGTGCCAGGAAGGACCTGCCATAGCACCGTCCGTCGGTGCGGCTGCGGGCGAGGACACAGGGTTGAACGCGTTTCTCAGCAACATCGGGCAAACCAGCGGGTCGTTCGTGCCGACGAGAAGTGCCGTGAAAAAAGAAGTTGTGAGGAGTACCTCCAATGTCGAACCCACCTTCGGGATCCATCCGGAGGACGTAGATACCGATCCGGAATCGCAGCATTCGCTGTCGGTTCCCATGACCACTGCGCCGATCACTCGCCGCAGGCGACGATCACCGTGGTGGCGTCACCGTGTGACCTGGCTCACCGGTAGCGGTCGAGCGGCATTGGCCGCGATCGAGTCCTTCGTCTCCACTAAGCGTAACAGGAGAGCGAGGGTGTGGGATGCGGAAACCGGCCGGGGGACGCTTACGCTCAATGGACACACAGATGATGTCTTCAGCGTGAGTTTCAGCCCGGACGGGAAGCGGATCGTCAGCGGCAGCGATGACCACACGGTGAGAGTGTGGGTTGCGGACACCGGTCGGGCGACGCTTACGCTGAATGGACACACAGATGGAGTCACCGAGGTGAATTTCAGCCCGGATGGTGAGCAGATCGTCAGCGGAAGCTATGACCACACGGTGAAGGTGTGGAATGCGGCAACCGGCGGGGAGACGCTCACCCTCAAAGGACACACAGATTCTATCTCCAGCGTGAGTTTCAGTCCGGACGGAAAGCAGATTGTCAGCGGCAGCCATGACCACACGGTGAAGGTGTGGGATGTCACGATGTCGGAGACGGTGTGGAATGCCACGATGTCGGACAGGAGCCCCTGACCCACCGAAGGGCACAAAAACAACGTTTCGCAAAGCGCACTTCCTACGTCGACTCACGCAGCAACTGTGGCTGAACAGCACAAACTGGAACATTCTCGCGGTGTTTGCGTACTCTGATCGACCGATTGAACGCAGTTGAAGCACAGCCATAAGGCGCGTCGGTCTGAAAATGCTCCGTGCTTCCGGTGACGGGGACCGGCGCTGGTCCAGTCCAGGTTTCAACAGACAAGCGGCGACGCTGCGTTCACACATACGAGCCACGACCGTGAGGGAGTGGTCAACAGGTCGCTCGTTTAGGCCGCTTCCTCACGGGCGCGGCTCGTTGACAGCACTCAGGTCGCCGGTCCGTTCATTTTGCTGGCACCGTTCACGTCAGACCGAATGAGCGCCGATCCGGGTCACCGCAGGTCAACTGGTGCGTCAAAACACCTGGTGAATATCGATGACGTTTCCGATTCCGGTTTTTTCTGAACGCGGATTTGCGGTGCGCGACCTGCGTCGGTCTGGAGACCAGACGCAGCGGTGTCGGGCACGAATGCTGCGTAGATAACACGGCAACGAAGATTGACGACACGAGCGGTGGTCGTCGACTGACACAAACGACGTACAGATTGTGCCAGCGACAGTTCACCCGCGCTCCTGAATCCTGCTCGGGGTGCCACTGCTGGACAAGCCAGCAGTGGCACCCGGCTGAAATCGCTCTGGATCGTTTTTTGCTTCGGTGCCAGGATGCGGTCGTCACGAACCCTTCAGGAGCAGCGGTGTGCGACAGGCGATCACGGAAACCGTCGAAGAAGTCAGTCGAATCCATGGAACATTTCAATATATTAAAGCCGTGTTGACCGCTTTCGGGACCATCGGTGTGGGGGTCGTCATCGCCTTTTTTGCTCCCGCAAGCCTTCGGGAAGAAATTCCCATTCATCGCGAGTTGGGTATCGGGTGCTGCCTTTGGGAGTCTGTTCGTTCTGGCCCTGTTCTTTGACAGCGGACCGGGCTCGATTGGACAGCGTGCCAAATCGTTCCTGTTGGCAATCATTACCGGAGCGTTCGCCGCAGCGGCCGCGGTCAGTCAGCTGGGACCGTCTGGTCTTGGAGGCTACGCAGTGGCAGTCATGATGGGATTGTTCAGTCTGGCTGCCATGTGGGAAGTGATCAGTGGCCGCCCCGGTGTCACAAAGAATTCCTAAGCGGTGTCAACCGTAGTGAATTGGCGCGGCCGCTCGGTCATACTGCCGTTGGTCCCCTTGAAGCAGGGGCGATCAGTCACATCGTTATTACGGTTTTCAGTCGAGAGTACGGTCCCATTGCACCGCCCATTTCATTGAAGAGTCTTGGCCACGAACTGGATATGTCCGACGGATGTTTTTCCTGGTGTGTGTCCAGCGATGACCTGCTGCACGATCCGGCCGCGCTGCAGGAACGACTTGATGTCGACGGTTATCTGTACCTGCCTGGGTATCTGGACTGTGAGCTGGTCGCCGAATCGCGAGAGTTGCTGTTGAACCAGCTGGACGGGCTGGGCCTGGTGGACCGTGCGAATCCCGTTTCTGCCGGCGTTGCCACACAGCCCTGGAAGGGGCAGTCGTGCCATCATCTTGCGCTGGAAAACGCGCCGCTGCTCACATTGCTGTACTCAGGTCGCATGATCGACCTTTACCGGCGGCTGTTTAATGGTTCGGTCAGGCATTTCGATTTTACCTGGATGCGCGTCATGGGCCCTGGCCATGGAACCGCGCCGCATTGTGACTCTGTCTACATGGGACGGGGAACGCAGCAGCTCTTTACCAGCTGGACACCATTGATGGACATCACTCCTGACATCGGTGGGCTGACGATCATGCCGGGGTCGCATCGCATCCATTCACTGGACAGGTATCGTGCAGGCGATGTCGACACCGTGTGTACCAACAAGCCTGCCCGCGAAGCCCGCGACGTTCACGGCTGGGTTGGTCCGGTGGGTGACGGGAAGCTCACAGAAAATCCGGCGCAGCTGCAGGCCAGTCTTGGTTTGCCGTGGGTGACGGCTGAGCACTATCGGCCGGGCGATGTCGTGGTCTTCAGCATCGCGACGATTCACGGCAGTCTGGACAATCACAGTGACCGCATCCGTCTTTCCACGGACACCCGGTACCAGCGGGCCGATCAGCCGGCCGATGAACGATGGATTGGCGAGAATCCAACCGGCCACGGGGCGGAGGCTCGGCGCGACGTGATTTGTTAGTCGTTCTTTAGCAGCCAGACTTCACACAATCGCGATCGCTGTCGCCAGTTAAGATGTCCTTCGCCCGCGGGACGATCCCATGTCAGCTCAAGTTTGCGATCCTTCAAATGCTGTTTCGGCACGCTGAAGTCACGTGTTTCGCCCAGTTCAGACCTGGAATGGACCGTTCCCACCAGCTCACCATCAATCCGCAGCAGGAAAGTCCCCAGACCTCCGCAGCGCACGGTGTAGCTCGCCCCGGGATCAAGTCCTTCATACACGACAGCTTCGGGATAGTTCATGCTGGACTGTGATGACAAACGAAGCCGACTTTTTCCGCCAACGCGCGACATCCACCAGAGCATCGGTTCCGGCAGCGCTTCCTCACCATGAATCGTGGTGACTTCTTCGCTGTGCCGGACGTGAGCCGACTTGCCCGGATGACCGACATCGTCGTAACAGCTGCCCGGTCCTGGTGACTCCCACGAAGCGATCGCTTCCAGCCTCGCGACTTTCTCAGCTTCCGATGGCAGGGAGATCACTTTCCTGAATTCATCTTCCAGCCACCAGCGGTTGTTGAGTGGAATGTCGATGAAATCCAGCACCGCTCCCCTTTCGGGATTCGATGCCTGGTGTTTTTCGACGCTGGTTTGCAGGCCAATGGAACGAAACAGGATGTCACACAGTTCAATGATGCGTTCGCGGAGTTGAGAGCCGGCCTGCCGCGTGACTGCGCGATTGAGCACCAACTGAGCTTCCTTGATCACGGTGTCAGCACCCAGCTGTTTGGCCTGCATCAGCACGGCATTGGCTTCCTGTTCGAGGGCTTCTTCATGCAGCAGTCTGCGTCGGACGTAGGCGTCGTAGTTCGCCCTCAGCAAATTGATCTGCCAGCGCCAGTTGGTGGTCAACTCCGGCGCACTTTGTTCGAGCGTCTGCCAGAGCGACAGTGTCCCTTCAACGCCGGCGTTGTAGCGCAAAACTCCACGCCAGTTGCGTTCGAGGGCGAAAATCCCGTCAGCCGCATCCTCTGCTACATCGGGTGAAAAGTAGACCCGGGCGTAAGCGGTGACGATGTCGCGGACATCCGCGTGGGGATTCCAGCCGAGTGCACTCCACACGGTCTTGTTGAGATCATCATGCATGCCGTCTGAATAACTGAGGAACCCCTGCGTGTACGGCGCAAACCAGTTGTGGATCCGGGCGTACTGAACTGGCCTCGGATTGATGGCTTCACGACCCAGAGTCAATGCATAGGCCATATCCCACCACGGCACCGGGTATTGACAAATTTTGTTGTGGGTCAGATCAGGATAAAGCCGAATGGGATATTGCTCCGGGACATTGAGACGGAGCTCCGGAATGGGCCGACTGGACGGACCAGCCACGATGCCACCCAGCCAGTCAGGTTGCTCCCGGTGCAGCAGATCGTACACCGCTTGCGCCTTTTCCGTTGAAAACCCCTGCATCGACATCCACATCCGCGCCTCGGGATGATGTTGATTCAGACGTTCTCCGGCATCCTGCAGGAACGGCAGCATCAATTCGGGAACGTGGTCGCCAGGGTCACCGCCGGGAACAAAGACTCCTGTAAGATGCTCACATCCCCTGAAGACGGCCTCGAATTCGTCCAGGAGTTTCGCGCGTTCGTCGGGGTCGTTTAGATCGACGGTGGCCGGCATCCAAATCCAGTACTGCATCCCATACCGTTTGCAGATGTCCGCCATTTCGCGATGCATGGTCGCTGGGGACACCGGCATGAGTGGACCCGGTGGATCCATGGGAATGTTCTCGATCGCGTTCGCTCCAAAAAATGACAGCTCACGAATGTACTGCTCGTACTGAGTCACATCCCAGGCGTCGTACGAATTCGCGCGGTCACGGTAGCCGAGTTGGTGTCCTCGAATCGGATATTGCGGCGCGGTGGCCAGTCGGAAAGCGGCAGGAAACCTGGCGGTGTCTGGTCCCCAATCCAGCATCTGCAGGAATCGACCGACTCCATACAGCATGCCCGGTCCATCAGCTCCAATGATCCAGACAATTGGCTGGCGGGCGTCAACAAAGATGCGAAATCCTTCGCGCCGGTTTGCGGCTGATTCCTGATCGGCAGGGGGAGGGGGTTGGCGGCTGAAGTTGTTCAGGCCGGCAGCCGTCGTGACGACGATGGCCGGGCCCGAGGCCGGGATTTGATGACGTGATTTCCAGTGCAGTCCGGTGCGCAGGTCGACTTCTTCAGCCAGAACACGCGTCGCCGTTTGTTCAACAACGTGTTGTTGTTCATGATGGACGATGGTGGCCGTTCTGAGGTCGATTGTTTCTTCTGCATCCGTCGTCGTTTGAACTCCGGTTGTCAAAAACAGACAACAGACGGTGCGGCAAACAGCAGCAAATTGTTGCACGAGAGGTCCTTTAATCCGGCGCGGTCGCAGCGATGAATTCCTGAAGCGGTTTTTCTTTTGTCGTAGCCGGTACTGGCTCGTGGGAGTGCAGGATTTCCAGCTCTCTCACGCTCGTCGCGGCCACAAGTCAGCGTTATACGCTCTAACATGGCGAATTGTGTCGCACCGTGTGGCCAATGTCCCGCGTCTTGTGTGTGAATCCGTTGATCACGCGGGCGAATTCCAGACGCTCGCTGCCCGGCGGCAGCCGCCAAAACGATCCTGTTTGGCACCAGACGGCTTCAATGAAACGCCGGAGCCCATTCAGGAATTGAATTTCAGGCAGACAAAGCGGACAATCACCATTCGATTGTCATTTGACCCGGCGCGTGGTGAGGCATTTTATGACCCGGCCCAACCAGCCTGCTTCGACTGCACGTCGCGAATTCGTTCGCTTTGGGCTGGGTGGTGTTTCCGCACTTTCGCTCCCGCAGCTGATGGAGCAGCGGAGCAATGCCGCGGATAACGGCACACGCAAAGAGAAGACGGCTGTCATTCTCGTCTGGTTGCCCGGTGGTCACAGTCACCTGGAGACATATGACCCGAAGCCGCTGGCCTCAGCCGACTATCGCGGACCGTATGCACCGATCGATACGGTCGTACCCGGCATGCAGCTTTGCGAACTGCTGCCGCATCATGCGCGTGTGGCCGATCGATTCACACTGCTGCGATCCGTCGTGCACTCCGGCTTCTGCCATCAGCAGGGGACTCACCAGCTGCTGACCGGTTTTCCGGAACGGGTGCTCCGCCAGAAACCACTGTATCCCGATTTTCTGTCCGTCACACATCGCCTCCGTTACGACCGGTCGAGGCCTCTCCCTAACTATGTGGGCGTCAGACCGGTCAACTATTCGGGATCAGCTTATTTAGGCAATGCCTGTGACCCTTTCCCGGTCACAGGCGATCCGAATTCCGATTCCTTTTCGGTTCCGAATATTGGCTCGATCGACCGGGTTGCCGCGACCAGACTGCAACATCGAATCAGTCTTCGTCAGCAGCTTGATCACCTGAAAGCGAAAGCCGACTATCTCGGTGAAATGGACGCCCTGGATGAGTTCGAACAGCAGGCGCTGAATGTACTCACCGGAACAGCAGCCACCCGGGCGTTCGATCTTGCTAAAGAGGATACCGCCACGCGCGATGGCTATGGCCGAAACCGCTGGGGTCAGCAGCTGTTGCTGGCCCGACGACTGGTCGAGTCGGGAGTCGATCTTGTCACGGCGCAGTTTGGCGGAGACCTCTGTGGTGGTGTGGGAAACTGGGACGACCACGCGGTGAATGCCAATTGTTTTGAAGCGATCAGATATCGGCTGCAGTTCATGGACCAGGCAGTCGCGGCACTCATCAAAGACATCTACGAACGAGGACTGGATCAGCGCGTGATGGTTGTCGTCACCGGCGAATTTGGTCGGACACCGAAGATCAGTTACCAAAAGAGCACCGGAAAGCGAATTGGCAGCGCGGCGACCGGAACGACACAGCCCGGTCGCGACCACTGGCCGCGTGCGACGTCCATCCTGTTTGCCGGCGGTGGAATTCGAACGGGGGCGGTCGTCGGGCAGACGGACATCCGTGGCGAAGACCCCACGGAGCGAATCGTGGGGCGTGGCGACTTCATCGCCACGCTGTACCGACACCTGGGAGTCGACTTCGAGCGTACCAGCTTTCAGGACTACTCCGGCCGCCCCATCCCCATCATGCTCAGTGATGGGAAACCGATCCCTGAACTCAGTCGGTCGGCTTGAGCCAACGGCACGACGAAACCAATGTCCTGCCTCAACCGATCCGTGACCCGCGCATGGCAGCGATCCAGGGACCACGGCGGTTCACCGCACCCTCTGGATCGCAGTGCGTTGGACCGGGACCAGTCACTGCGGTATTGAAAGACCGTCGACGCACCGAATTCGATCGCACGAAATCGTTTGTCCCGGCCAATCACCAGCAGTTTCCCGCGGCTCCTGCACGCAGCTGTTGACGGTGTGGGAACTCCTGATATCGTGATATCATAGTGTCCCAGAGAGTCACGGCAGGAGTCACCGCATGAAAGACCAGTTTTGCCTTCGCAGTATTCCCGAAGACCTTTGGAAGTGGATTGAGGATCAGGCCCATGAGCGATGCGAAAACATCAATTCGGTCGTCATCTCAATGCTGGAATCAAGCCGCGGTGATCGTCGCCGGCAGCTGACGCTGTTTCCTGATCGGCCGGTGGTGAGACCGGCTGCTGCGGGCACACTGCCGTTTACGTTCATTGATCTTTTTGCAGGAATTGGCGGGTTTCGTCTCGGTCTGCAGCGACTGGGCGGCCGCTGCGTGTTCAGTTGCGAATGGGATCGTTACAGCTCCAAGACTTATGAAGCATGGTTCGGCGAATCGCCACTCGGTGACATCAATGAAGTCGACCCGAAGGACATTCCTCACCATGATGTGCTGGCGGCTGGGTTCCCCTGTCAGCCATTTTCCATCGCGGGGGTGTCCAAGAAACGGAGTCTGGGGCAGGCCGACGGATTCGACTGTCAGAAACAGGGAAATCTCTTCTTTCGGATTTGCGAAGTCGTCGAAGCACGTCGACCACCTGTGCTGATGCTGGAGAACGTGAAGAACCTCAAATCCCACGACAAACGCAAAACGTGGCCCGTGATTGAAAGCCATCTCCGCGATCTCGGATACACGGTGTTCCACCAGATCATTGACGCCGCGGATTATGTACCTCAGCACCGTGAACGCATCTTTATTGTCTGTTTTGATCGGGACGTTTTCGGCGATCAGCCTGATTTTCACTTTCCGGAGCGGCCTGACGGCCCAGGTCCAACATTTCGTTCCATTCTGGAGGATGACCCGCCGGAAAAATACGTGCTGACAGATCACCTCTGGAACTACCTGCAACGGTATGCCGAGAAACATCGCGCCAAAGGCAACGGGTTCGGATTTGGCCTGGCTGACTTCGACGGTGTATCGCGGACGCTCAGCGCAAGATACCACAAGGATGGCGCAGAAATCCTGATTAAACGGGGTCCGGGTCAGAATCCCCGACGTCTGACCATCGTGGAAGCAGCTCGGCTCATGGGCTATCGAGATGTTGTGACATGCCGTGAAGACGTCCCTGTCTCGGATACCCAGGCGTACAGGCAGTTCGGAAACTCCGTCGTGCCGGAAGTGGTGACTGCAGTTGGCCAGGAAATTGTCAAGGTGATGAACCAGCACCTCGGACGGCAGGACAACTTCTGCCTGCTCAATCGTCGCGGTGCCGGGAGACGTCGAAAGAAGACGTCCGCCTGACAATTCCCACGGTGCAGCGGGCAGAATTTTATCAGGTCGAATCCTGAACTGGCAACTGTTCCATTGGTGTGAACAGGCTTCGCTTTCGTGCAACGGCGAACGACTGCACCAGCTACAGCGTATTACGCTGACTTGTGGCCGCGGCGGAGGTTCCAGAGCCCATATTTCATTGCTCCCGCGAGCCAGAACCCGCCACGACTTTTCGAAAACTGTTCTAATGAGTGTGTCCGTGATGTGCGTCAACCGGACCACTGGACTGGGTTCGGAGTGCCGTCTGCATTTGGTGGGCACCCTGCCATGCAATCTGATCGCCGGGCGAAATGGCGCCGTCTCGTTCGACGACCACGAACAGTGCGTCACGATGTTTCACGCGAATTGCCACGCGGTCGAAGTGTTCGTCGTGCCTGCGAAAGACGTAGTTTCCGGAACCTTCTTCCACGACGGCCTCGAGGGGCAGCACGATTTGTTTTTTCCAGTGCCCGAATGGGACACGCAGCTGGACACGCTGACCGATCATCCAGGTCCACTCCACGAAACGAACGTTGTCATGACGGTGCTCGTTGCTCACCGTATTTGGCAGTTTGACGAAGAAGCGGACCGAACGTGATTCAGAGTCGACTGCGTTCGCCAGATGCTCGATCTGCAGCTTGCGCATGACTCCCGATTTTGCACCCGACTCTGCGAACACCGCAGTCACTTCACTTTTTTCCTGCAGCGCACGTCGCAGTACCGGGACATCCTGTTCCAGAGCGCGCCCTTCAATGTACAGTTCGCTGTAATCTTTCAGAACACACAATGTCGTCCCGGCAGCAACGATCTGTCCCTTGTGAACATTCAGCTGTTCCAGCACCAGTGGATTTTCAGAATTCACTGAATGATGACTCTCCGGTGAGTCGTCCGGCAGGTATTCGGCAGGGACATGACTTTGTTCGCTGGCCGGATGCCTGTCGACCGTGGGTGCAAAGACGTCGAGTTCGCGAATGAGTCGTCGGTCCCTGACAATGGTCGTGATTTGTTCAATGGTCAGTCCATGCAGCCGCAGCGATTCGCGTTGTGCTTTTCGGAGTGCCGTAAGTTTGTCTCGTTCATACTCACGTTCCAGCAGCAGTCTGCGGGGGACAGCCTGACTCAGCGTCACGTCTGAGAGGCGTTCGATTTCACGCTCTTCGACATCCAGCTCCCCGATCGTCTGCAGAAACTCAGTCTGCAATTTGAGCAGGTCCTCATGCGTCAGCTGAATCCGAAACAGCAGTGTTCCCGGAGCAACAGCTTGCCCCCGTTGGGCATGTACATGAGTGATCATGCCGGTCATGGGCGTCGCGACCTGGACCTGAGTTCGCCCTGTACGACCGACCACTTGAGCCGGCACGGTGATTGATCGCCAGAACGTTGTCAGTTCAACGCGGCGAATCTGTTCCTTGATGAGTCCCACATTTCGCAGAGCGACTGCTGACAACGTCAGCGCATTTGATTCGTGATCACTGTGCGAAAGGCCGCCATGGTCTTGGGCATGATCGTGCCCATGGTCATGGCCTTCGTGGTCGTGACCGGAATGTGCGTGACTGTGAGCACCGCCCGTGTGAATGTCGGCACCGTGATGCTCGTGGTCTGCCTGCGGATGCGGTCCTGGCTCTCCGGCCGATTCCGTTGAAGTGGTTGTCCTGCCGAATTCACGACTGGCCGCTGAAATCCGGTTCTTCACAAGCGGCAGCCATCGGCTGCCCGTGGCCGCTCCGAGGACAATGGCCGCGAGCAGTACCGGCAGCCCCATGGAACGAGCAGGTCGTTTTCCCAAAGCATTCCCCCTCATGAACGATCCTCAGCACAAGGTGCATGCGGCAGAGGCGACCAGTGAATCTACGAAAGGATTGGCGACTGGTCTCAGCTTCGCTGCTGCAGAAACCCACGACGCAAGGTTAACAGGAAAGCAGGGAACCGTGACCATCAATCGAGGGTGGGAATGGTGCAGGCAGACGTTTCGCGGAGAAAATCGGGTTGATGCTCGACCATCCGTCCGGCTGTTTTCCTGAGCGTGAGGATATCTCAATGACAGGGAATTCTTCGAATAGAGCGGGATTGTCGATCCGGTCCTCGGGATTCGCCGGATCACCGGCAGATGTGGATTGATTGGGATGACAACCCCGATACAATCCCGCGATTCTGAACTTCGGGCGACGTTGCCCGGTTTGTCCCCTGACTTCACTCACTGCAGCAATCGCGTTTCAGGGTTTCGAAGGCTTGCAGCCATCGTTTGCCCCGCCATTGCCGTCTGAAGGTAATCCATGGCTATTTCGCAGGAATTGAAACAGCGTCTGATCAAAGAATTTGGACAGGGCAAAAACGACACGGGGTCGCCTCACGTCCAAATCGCCGTCCTGACTCACGAGATTCAGAACCTGACGGAACATCTCAGAACGCACAAAAAGGACCATTCCAGCCGCCGAGGACTCCTGGCCATGGTCAGCCGGCGCCGTCGTCTGCTGGATTACCTCAAGGCCAGAACGCCGGAAGACTACGTGGCAATTATTGCCCAGCTGGGCATTCGAAAGTAGTGATGAAAAGCGTCGCGATTCCTGCAGGAACGGCGACGCTTTCTTTGTTGGTGAGCTGTCTTGCTGTGTGGCAATTCAGTTCGGACACCGGACATCCGAGTTCGTGGATGCTGACCGCGTGTCCAAATAATGATTGTTGGTTGTCGTTTTGTTTGCTGACTGCTGCCGCAGGTCTGTCGCGGAGTGCCGCCACCTGGGGTGACTTTGGAGTTGTCGGAAATTGCAGGCGTTGTTATCGACGTAGATGATTGAGTGAACGATCGTCAGATTCTCTGCTGAGAATTCACGATTGGTCCTGCCAGACACGATTGGCGTGTCCAGTATGCACCGGGACGGTGCATTGCTTGCGATCCTGATGCCGTGAAGTTGCTTTACGTGCGAAATCCGTGACCTGGATTCTGCTATCATGCAGTCATTGCTCCGGCTTTGCCGGGTAAGGATATGATCGTGAAGAACACTACCGTTGATTGTGAATTCGGAGGCCGCACACTTTCACTGAACTCTGGCCAGCTTGCCAAGCAGGCCAGCGGATCGATTATGATCCAGTTTGGCGAGACCAGTGTGTTCGTGGCTTCGCAAACCGGGCCCTCTCGTCCAGGTACCAACTTTTTCCCACTGACCGTTGACTACAGGGAACGTTTCGCGGCCGCTGGTAAGTTCGCCGGCGGGTATCTGAAACGCGAAGGTCGACCGACCACCCGCGAAATCCTCACGTGCCGCCTGACGGACCGCCCGATTCGTCCCTTGTTTCCCGATGGGTATCGCGAAGAAGTTCAGGTGATGTCCAACGTCATGTCGGTGGACGGTGAAAACGATCCGGACGTCCTGAGTATTACGGGTGCCAGCGCTGCACTCATGGTTTCCGGCATGCCGTTTCGTGGACCGATCGCCGCGGTACGAATCGGCCTGATCGACGGCAACCTCATTCTGATGCCGACCGTTCAGCAGCAGGAAGAAAGCACACTGGATCTCATCGTCGCCGGTTCCAAAACGGCGGTTCTGATGATCGAAGGTTTTGCCGATCAGCTGCCGGAAAAGGAAATGGGCGATGCCATCATGTTTGGCCACCAACACGTTCAGACGCTGTGTGGGCTGCAGGAAGATCTGATGAAGGCACTGGGCATTAAACACCCGGAGCTCCCCGCAGCGGTCGAAAACCCGTTTGACAGGATCCTGCAGTCCGACGCAATGGACAAGCTTCGCGACGCGAAAACCTCCGGTCAAAAGACGGATCGAGGCAGCACTGTCAGTGAGCTGAAGGATGCACTGG
>JBDOMX010000894.1:0-2959 GCA_039831615.1 Planctomycetaceae bacterium | reverse complement strand
AGCCATCGGCCCCCTTGATGCTGCTTGCAACTCCATTAGCTGGTGCACCACAATCAACGTCCAGGATACCCTTTCTCCCAGGATCTCAATGATGTTTCCTGCCTATTGTCCCACCATGATCTTGTTGTTTGCCTTCTTCGCTGGATCTGCGGCAAGTCAGGAGCTGCATTCCGGAATCGATGTCGATGGGTTTGACCGGAGTGTCCGGCCTCAGGATGACCTGTACCAGCACGCCGGTGGCCGATGGCTGCTGCGGACTGAGATCCCTGCCGATCAATCGAACTACGGATCTTTCACAGCGCTCGATGATGCGGCACGTGAGAACATCCGCGAGATCATTGAAGAAGCGGCAGCCAGTCCGGTCGATGAGACCAGTCGTAAAGTTGGCGAATTCTTTCAGAGTTTCATGAATGAATCGGCCATCGATGCTCGTGGAATCGGGCCCCTGCGACGCGAAATCGAAAAGATTGAGCAGCTGAGCGATAAGATGGCACTGTTCGCGCACCTGGGATATCTGCAGACCGCCGGCGTCGATGGGCCGGTCAGTTTCTTCGTGAGCACCGACGCCAGAGATTCCAACAGTTATCTGGCCGCCATCGTGCAAAGCGGCACGACGCTGCCGGACCGCGACTACTACCTGGAAGATGATGAGAAGTACCTTGCGGCACGGGACAGCCTTCGCCGCTACATTGAGACGCTCTTTCAGCTGGCAGAAATCCCGGATGGTCCCGCAGCTGCCGGATCGATTCTCCAGCTGGAAACCGAACTGGCTCGAGCTCAATGGACGCGCACCGAACTCCGCGACGCCGAGAAACGCTACAACAAGTACGACGTCGCCGACCTGAGTGCACTGACGCCCAATCTCCCATGGTCCGTGTTCCTTTCTGCAGTCGGCGTGCCGGACCTCCGACAGATCAACGTGATGACTCCCAGCTACTTCGAGGGGCTGGACGCGATTGGCGGCAGGACATCTCTCGCGGAACTCAAGCAGTATACTCAGTTTCGCGTCATCGACGCGGCCGCCACACTCCTGCCACAAGCATTTGCGGACGCTCACTTTGAACTCCATCGGAAACAGCTGGCAGGAATTCCGGAGCAGGAACCACGATGGAAACGCGGCGTCGCGGTGACGGCCGGACAGGGCGCTGGAGATTTTGGCGCACTCGGTGAGGCCGTGGGCCGACTTTATGTCGCCCGCCACTTCAAACCGGCAGCGAGGAAGCGTATGGATCAGCTGGTGGCCAATCTGCTGGATGCGTACGAAACCAGTATCCACGACCTCAGCTGGATGACTGATGCGACGAAAGAAAAGGCGCTCGACAAACTGCACAAGATGACGCCCAAAATCGGCTACCCGTCCAAATGGCGGGATTATTCCGGCCTGGAAGTCCAGGCAGATGACCTGTTAGGCAACGTACTGCGATCTGCGAAGTTCGAACACCAGCGAATGATCGACAAACTCGGGAAACCCGTGGACAAAGAAGAATGGGGCATGACACCTCAAACTGTCAACGCCTATTACAACCCCGGCAAGAACGAAATCGTCTTTCCGGCGGCCATTCTGCAACCGCCATTCTTTGATGCAACGGCCGAGGATGCTGTCAACTACGGCGGAATCGGCGCCGTCATTGGACACGAAATCAGCCACGGATTCGACGACCAGGGAAGTCGATACAATGGTGACGGTAACCTGCAGGACTGGTGGACTGTGGAAGATCGAGCTTCATTTGACAAACTGACCAGTCGACTCGTCGCGCAATTTGAAGGTTACGAGGCCTTGCCCGGGCGCCGACTGAATGGTCGGCTGACGCTGGGCGAAAACATCGCGGACCTCAGTGGCCTGGCAATCGCCTGGAAGGCATATGCGGGGTCACTGAATGGTGGTCCTGGCCAGGAGATCGATGGTTTTACCGCTGCCCAGCGGTTCTTCCTCGGCTGGAGCCAGGTCTGGCGGCGCAAGTACCGTGAATCTGAAATGATCCGACGGCTGGTGATCGATCCACATTCACCCTCCCGGTTTCGAGCCAACGGACCGGTCACCAATCTCGACGCTTTCTACAAGGCATTCGATGTCCAGCCGGGAGACAAACTCTACAAGGCACCGGAAGACCGGATTCAAATTTGGTAACGGCTGCTGGCTCAAATCCTGCGAAGGCGAGGGTGACGCTGCCGCACCAGCAGCTCTGGTCGGCCACCCTGTCACGCGATCTGGCGGAATTGGTCGATGCCCCGATGATTCGGGATCCACTGTGCCGCAAAACTTCCGTCGGATGACTATCCGGAATCGTTCCCGCCGGGCGGACGATCATCGCCTGCAGCTCGCGCCGCCATGTCGAGGCGACTCAATTCTGCGGCCATGATCACAGCTTCGATCATCCCGGCCGCGTTGGCAGGCGTGGCTGGATTCCACGCGCGATCGAAGGCCGTTCCATGAGTTGGACTGGTACGAACGATTGGCAGACCCAGGGTAATATTGATGGCAGAATCAAAACCGATCAGCTTGATCGGAATATGGCCCTGGTCATGATACATGGCGACCACTCCATCGAATTCACCGGCAACCGCGCGGCGGATCAACGTGTCCACCGGAAGCGGACCGGTCACCCGGCAGCCACGACCCGCGACGGCTTCCACGGCGGGTGAAATCAACGTCGCCTCTTCGTTGCCAAACAACCCGTTTTCGCCCCCGTGAGGGTTCAGTGCCGCGACCGCGATCGACTGTCGGAGTGATCCCAGTCGCTGCAGAAAATCTCTCATGAGAATCGTGGTGGCAACGATAGAATTCCGCGTCAGCCGCCTGGGAACACTGGCTATGGACGTATGCAATGTGACATGAGCAATACTCAGTCCGTGACGTCCAGGCTCCCTGTCGGTTTCTTCAGAGCAGACAAGCTGCCTGAACGGCTTCAGTCCGGATTCCGGCAGGTGCAACATCATGGCGTAGTCACTGACACCACAT
>JBDOMX010000442.1:0-13226 GCA_039831615.1 Planctomycetaceae bacterium | reverse complement strand
TTGCTTTCCCGCTTTCGACTCCGGGAGGGATCCGAAAGCTCAGACGTTCCGACTTGCCGGAAGTACGGACATTCAGTTCATGTTCACCGCCCTCAACTCCCACGAGAAACGGCACCTGCACGCTGGGTTTCAGGTTTTCTCCCTTTTTTGACTGAGGCTGCCCACCGCCGCGCGGTCCACCTTTCCCGCCGAACGGACTTCCTCCGCCACCGAAGGCGCTGAAAATATCGTCGAATGAGAAACCACCTGCATTCCCCGGTCCTCCGCCACCAAATCCATCGAATGGATTGCCACCGGTTGCGCCGTCCGGCACACGACTCCAGTTCTGTCCGAATTGGTCATACTTTTTCCTCTTATCCGGATCTCCCAGAACTTCGTGCGCTTCCGTGATTTCCGCGAACCGTTGCTGAGAATCTGGATTGTCCGCGTTGGCGTCAGGATGATGCTTCCTGGCCAGCTTTTTGTAGGCCTTGCGGATCTCATCCGCCGAGGAAGATCGGGAAACTCCAAGGACATTGTAATAGTCGCGCTCTGACAAGACTGGGGCCCGGTGCTGGACAAGGATGCAGGAACAGTGGTGAATCGTCGCCGGATTGTATCGGAGATTCAGGTCCGGTCACTGATCAATCCGTCGTCAAGCGGACTTCGTGGCCGGAATTGAGTGAAACCATTCCAGCTGTGACGGCAGAGGGAAATCGGCGAATTCGAGATGGACAACTCGACGCCGGATTCCGCTTTTCATCGGTGATGATGCGTGAAGCAGCAACGGGCACATGATCGCGACATCATGTGAAAGGCTGCTTCGATTGCCGTACGGAGTTGCTTGAGTGTGCCGGCAGGGACGACATTTCGGACCGCAGCAAATCCATCATCCGCGATGCGTCGGGCAAGGTCGGGCAATTGAATTCCTTCCTGCGTTGACGACCTGACCTCGAATCCGCCAAAACAGAGCGGGCTTGTCAGGTCCGGGCCAGCGGATGGTAGCCAATGACGGCCGACATCGAGTAGCCCTTGTTGTCGATCTTCAGACACCGCGCGCATTTCCAAACTGTTCCACGTGCAGTCGCGGCGAATACCGAAATCCGTTGGCTGCCGCCGCTGTCCTGACCCAGTCGGATTGTGACATCAGCTCCTGCTGAGTGCGTGCCTGCGGCATCAGCCAAATCTGTTCCGCCCTGACGTCCGGAAATTCTTCCAGATAGTGGCAAACATCGGTCACGTCAGCTTCCCGATCGATCACGAACTTGAGAATACAGTGGTAGCGTTCCAGGAGTGACTGAACGACAGCTGGTTGATGCCGTGTCTGCTCATGTCGCATCCTCCATCGCCGATCTTCCGGCGCTGAATTCGGTCGCTTGGGGCTGATCGCCATCAGATCACATTCCACCGATCGGTCGACGGTGCCGGCCGTCTCAATCGTGATAGTGCGACCTGAGTCTCGGCAGATCTCCGTGAGTTCTGTGAGCTGAGCCGCCAGCATCGGTTCGCCGCCCGTGATCACAACATGTTCCGCCACAGAATCGTTGACGGTCGCGGTGAGTTCATCGAGTGAACGATGCTCACCTTCCGGCTGCCAGGATGTATAGGGAGTATCACAGAACCAGCAGCGCAGGTTGCAACCGGACGTCCGAATGATGAGCGACGGAGTCCCTGCCCAGGGACCTTCACCCTGAAATGATTCGTATGTCTCGGCAATGAACATTGCTTACCTGCCCAATGACAGCTCACCAAAGTCCGACGATGTGTGCCAACCTGCTGTGCAGCAGGAATTCGTCACGGGGCATTCTTATTCTGGTATTCGATCGGATCTTCGACGCCTGCTTCATTGAATCCCTTCAGACGCAGCTGACACGAGTCACACTCACCGCAACTGACGCCGTGACGGTTGGGATCGTAGCAGCTGTGCGTCAACCCGTAGTCAACACCCAGCTGTAATCCAAGCCGGATGATCTCCGCTTTCGTCAGTGATATCAGTGGTGTCTGGATAGTCATCCGAGAGCCTTCGACTCCTGCTTTCGTCGCCAGGTTCGCGACGGACTCGAACGCGGAAATGAATTCCGGGCGGCAGTCGGGATAGCCACTGTAGTCAACGGCGTTGACTCCGATGAAAAGTTCAGTTGCCCTGATGGATTCGGCCAGTCCGAGTGCCAGAGCCAGGAAAATTGTGTTGCGAGCTGGAACATAGGTGACGGGGATGCCGTCGCCGATTTCCGCCTCCGATCGCTGATGAGGCACCGGGATATCGTTCGTGAGTGCCGATCCCTGAAAAATCCGCGCATCAATCGGGAAGACAATATGACTGGCCACCTCATTGGCCCGGCAAATGTGAGCGGCAGACTCCAGCTCGAAGCGGTGTCGTTGCCCATAGTCGAACGACAGGGCATGCAGTTCGTGGCCCGCTTTTCGGGCAATTGCCAGCACAGTGGCTGAATCCAGACCACCACTCACGAGAATCACAGCTTTGGTTGGGACAGGCATATTCATATTCCGGCCGGATCATTTGGCCCCCGAACTGCCGGCACTCCACGAGCAAATTCGTTTCGAGCCGTGCACCGCCGGATCAGCGTTCCACAACTCAAATCGACGGGCTGGCGACGACCCGCGAACATTTGTGTTTTCGGCGTGTCAGTCTGACGTTACGATGCCCGGGATGCCGCCACCGGCACGCTTATTCCTCAGAATCTCCTGCAATTGAAAGGTCTGTCTCCATTGGGCGATCCGAAACGCGAAGAACTCAGAGTTTCCAATCAAAAAGCCGTACTGGTCGGCGTCTTCAATGCGGATGACTGTCCGTCAAAAGACAACGCTCTCTGTGAACTCAAAGGGCTGGTGAAGACGGCAGGCGTTGAGGTTGTTGCAGAGATGGTGCAGTTTCGAGATGCACCCCATCCAGCTCACTGCCTGGGAACCGGCAAACTGGAAGAACTCAAGCTGCTGGTGGAATCCACCGACGCCGAGCTGGTCGTCTTCGACAACAACCTGACGCCATCGCAGGGACGAACGCTCGAACAGGAAATCGAGAAACCAATTGTGGATCGCAGCGAAGTGATCCTCGATATCTTCGCCACGCACGCTCAAACTCACGAAGCCATGTTGCAGGTGGAGCTGGCACAGTTGATGTACTTCCGCACGCGATTGAAACGCATGTGGACTCATCTTGAACGCATCACCGGCGGTATTGGTGCCGGACGTGGTCCTGGGGAAAAGCAGCTGGAAACGGACCGTCGACTGATTGACCGCCGCATCGCGGAACTCAAGCGGCGTCTGGCCAGTGTGGAACAGCGGCGTGAGCGGACCGTGTCCGGTCGCATCGAACAACCCACAGTTTCGCTCGTCGGATATACGAACGCTGGCAAGAGCACGCTCATGAGGCGCCTGACGGGCGCCGACGTTCTGGTGCAGGACAAACTGTTTGCCACTCTGGACACGCGCACCCGCCGCTGGTCCGTCCCGGGTTATGGCGAAACACTGCTCAGTGATACCGTCGGGTTTGTTCGCAATCTGCCTCACCATCTGGTGGCTTCGTTTCGATCGACCCTGGAAGAAGCTCGTCACGCCGATCTGCTGTTGCACGTTGTCGATGCGAGCAACCCGGAAGCCGAGCAGCAGATTCAAACGTGTTATCAGGTGCTGGAAGAAATTGGCGTCGATTGCAGTAACGTTTTGCTGGTATTGAACAAGGTCGATCAGGTTCCCGACCAGTCGTTTGTCGCCGTGTTGCGTCGCCACTATGCAGACACCGTGACCATCAGTGCAGCGACCGGAGCCGGTGTCGACCGATTGAAGCAACTTGTTGCCGAACGCCTTTCGGGTGGCTTTGTCACGGCTGAAATTGAAACCGGCACCGGCAACGGCCGCCTGTTTGCCTGGCTCACGCAACACGCCGAAGAGCTCAATCGAACCTATACGGACCAGTCGGCTCGTCGGGTTCAGATTACCTGCCGTCTGCCTCGTTGTTTCGCGACCGCGATCGATGATCCGGATGCGACCGTGGTGCTGATCGACGACGCCGTGGAGCTCAATTCTCAGGCCGGCGTTTCCTGAGCGAAGTGTCGAAGGGTTTCGGATCTTTCTCACGACGGCGGGGCAAGGGATGGTGGATCAGGCATATCTGGCAGTTGATCTGGGAGCGGAAAGTGGACGAGTGATGGCCGGCCGCTTCAATGGCTCGACCGTCTCACTTGAACAGTTCCATCGTTTTCCGAATGGCCCGGTGAATCTTGGCGGGACACTGCGGTGGAATTTTACGGGGTTGTGGTCTGAGATTCTGAACGGTCTGCGTCACGCTTCGTCACAACTGAATGGGTCTGCCGTGTCGGTTGGCGTCGATACCTGGGGTGTCGACTTTGTGCTGATGAACCGGAATGACGAACTTCTCGGGCAGCCATGGAATTATCGTGACTCGCGCACTGACGGGATGCTGCAGAAAGCGTTCAGTCGTGTTCCGCGGGCTGATATTTTTGCCGAGACCGGCCTGCAGTTCATGAAGCTCAATTCGCTGTATCAGCTGCTGGCGATGTGTGAACGTGACCCGGAGCTGGTGGCGCTGGCGCGCAGGTTTCTGATGGTTCCGGACTACTTTCACTGGTGTCTCAGCGGCAGTCGAGTGGTCGAATTCACCAATGCCACGACCAGCCAGATGCTGAATGCTCAGTCCCGCGACTGGGCATTCGACATGTTGCGTCGTTTCGAAATTCCGACGGAGATGTTTCCTGAAATCGTGCTGCCTGGTACGAACCTTGGAACCCTGCGCGGCGAAGTGGCCGATGCGACGGGGCTGGGGAAACTCAATGTTGTTGCTCCCGCGACTCATGACACGGGCGCAGCCGTGGCTGCTGTCCCGACAACGCAGTCCGGTCGGGCCGACTGGGCTTATATCAGCAGCGGCACGTGGTCTCTCATGGGCGTGGAGACGCAGGAGGCCATCCTGACCCCGCAGGCACTTGAACGAAATGTCACGAACGAAGGCGGAGTGGATGGGACATGGCGGCTTCTCAAGAACATCATGGGCCTGTGGCTGGTGCAACGATGTCGTTTGGCGTTTTCCCGGCACGGTCACGATTACGACTATGCTCAGCTGGCTCGGATGGCGGGGGACGCCGTGCCCTTTCGATCGCTCATTGATCCCGATCGGCCGGAATTCCTGGACCCGGCCGACATGACAGAAGTCATTGCCGCTGAGTGCCGCCGCACTGAACAAGCCGTCCCGGAGACTGAAGGACAGTTTGTTCGCTGCACGCTTGAAAGTTTGGCACTTAAGTACCGCATGGTGCTTGGCTGGCTGGAAGAATTGACGGGCGTTCCGGTCACGGTGATTCATATCGTGGGCGGGGGAACACAAAATCGGCTGCTGAATCAGTTCACTGCCGACGCCTGTGGGCGTCCGGTGGTCACCGGGCCGGTGGAAGCGACCGCACTGGGCAATGTGCTGATTCAGGCGCGTGCCGCCGGTGATTTGTCCACTCTGGCAGACATTCGGGAGGTGGTTCGACGGTCGGAATCTATCGAAGAGTACACCCCGGCCAACACGGCAGCCTGGGATGAAGTGTGGGAACGATTTCAGCTTGCATGCCACAGGTAGCCCATGCCCGATCCTTTGTGGAGAATAGATTCCGTCGTGTTGAACGGAACACAGCACAACCGACTGGACGGTGTGACGTGTTCGATTGCCGCAGGCGTTACTGCGATTCTGGGGAGTTCCGGCGCCGGGAAGACATCATTGCTGGGTCTGCTGGCGGAACTGGAAAAACCGGATTCCGGAACGGTGCAACGGCTGTTTCACGCAGACGCGGGTCGCCTGCCGTTGTACTGGGCTCCGCAGGGCGGTGGCCTGTGGCCTCATCTGACGGTCCGCCAGCATTTGACGGAGATCGGGAAAGATGGTGATTCTGCAGACAAACTTCTTTCTCAATTCGATCTGACTGACCGCCAGTCAGCTTATCCAGGCGATTTATCGCAGGGCGAACGCGCTCGCCTGTCGGTCGTCCGTGCCCTGGCGGTTCCGGCCAGTGTTCTGTTGTTTGATGAGCCGCTGGTGCACGTCGACGGTGAGCAGAAAATGGCCGGATGGCAGACAATTCGAACGACGATTCGGGACGCAGGGGCTCATTTAGTGCTGACAACACACGAACCTGAAATTGTTCTGCGAGAAGCCGATTCCGTTATTTGCCTGAAGAACGGTCAACTGGAGTGGAATGGCCCGGTGTTGAAACTGTACTACGATCCACCCAATGAACCAGTCGGGCGATTTCTGGGACCGTTGAATTGGTTTGAAACAGGAGAGCAGCAGCGATGTCTTCCCATTCATGCCCGCAAAGATCAGGCTCGTTGCCTTCGCCCGGAACAGCTGCAGGTTGAGGTTTCAGACGACGGGCTGAACTCCGGCGAAGTTGTCAGCTCTGACTTCATGGGAAGTCATGCCGAAACCACTGTGCGGTTTGCTGAGAGTAGTGAGACCAGAACGCTGGTTCATCGGCCACCCGCGGCGATGCGTGTCGGGGAGTTCGTCGTCCTGCGTGTGACAGCAGGATGCCGCGGATCGGATGCGCCTCATGGCTGACTCCGCGACGGCGATGCGGCTCGCACCTCTTATTCTGGCCGTGACGTGCTCAGGTTGTCTTTCGGAGGCTGAGCCCGTTCTTCGCTTTTCCTCAATTGATCGTTGGGTCGTTCCCGCAGACGGGTCGCGAATTCCGGCTCCTCGCGGCCTCTTCTCTGACGAGAATGATACCGTTTATGTCCTGGACGACGCCGGAAGGGTCTTAATCTATTCACCGGATGGCAACGTGCAAAACTCCTGGCATATGCCGGAGTATGCGGCTGGCAGGCCCGAAGGTATCGTCCGTCTGCAGGACGGTCACATCGCCGTCGCGGACACACACTACCATCGCATCGTGATTTTCGACGCGGACGGAAATGTCGTGCACATGTTCGGCGAATATGGGTCAGATCAGGCGCAGTTTGTCTATCCCGTCGCGATTGCCGAAGACCCGGACGGGTTCCTGTACGTGGGCGAATACGGCCAACGGCAACGCGTTCAGAAATTCAAACCCGACGGGACGTTCGTGCTGGCATTTGGCGAACACGGGACCGGCGAGGGTCAGTTTCAGCGTCCGAGCGGAATCGCCTGGGACAATCATATCATCTACGTTGTGGATGCCTTCAATAATCGGATTCAGCTGTTTTCCGACGAGGGTCAGTTTCTGCGAGTCGTGAATTTGCCAGACAATGTCCCTGCTCTGGAATATCCCTATGATATTCGGGTTCGCGGCGACAGATTGTACGTCATTGAAAACAAGGCCGCTCGACTCACCTGTATGGACAGCGATGGGCAACTGATCGGGCGTTACGGAAAGCCAGGTCGCGGTTCCGGCACATTGTACGGGCCGTGGAGTCTGACTGTTCTGACGGATGGCCGGATCCTCATCGCGGACACAGGAAACCACAGAATCGTGGAGCTGACACCCTGAACTGGCTTCGAACGATATTCCGACCGATCTTTCCACCGCCTCGGCGGGTACTGGACTATCGCGCCGGCATCCCGCTGGCCGCATTCGCCGTCCTTTTTGCACTTGTCAGTTTTTCGCTGCTTCCCACACCTCGCATGTATCTGAGTGAGGAACCGCTGAATCTGTTTGGACTGGGAAATCTCCACATCCCGGGGTTCGGCAATCTGTTGATGCCTCACGTGGAGCTGATTGGCAGTCTGGAGTTCGACTTCCCGTGGATGTTCGGTCTGCTGGTCTTTACGCCGTGGATCTGGTGGATGCACGCTGCCGGGCATTCCGGGCTGGCTCCGATGCGTGCCGCTGTTGCCGTGTTCATTCGACTGGGCATCGCCGGCCTGCTGATTCTGGTTCTGGCTGGCCCGCGATCTGTGAAAACGAGCGATGTGATTTCGGTCGTCTATGCGGTCGACGTGTCCGATTCGGTCAACGAAGCGCGACAGACAGCGTTGGATGTTGTCGCCAGTTCGGCTGCCGAAAAGCCGGCTCACGATGAAGCAGGACTGGTCATTTTCGGTCGCACGGCGGCGGTCGAGTTGCCGCCGCGCCAAAGTTTCCCTTTCGAAAAATTCCTGAATGCTCAGGTCGGCCGTGACGCGACCAATCTGGAGCAGTCGTTGCAGTTGAGCGCTGCGATGCTGCCGGAAGAACATCGTGGCCGTATCGTGCTGTTCAGTGACGGTACTGAAACGGTCGGACAACTCAAGGACGTTCTCGACGACCTGCATGCCCGCGAGGTGCAGGTGGATGTCGTGCCGATTGACTACGCCTACGACCACGAGGTGCTGCTGGAGCGACTTGATCTGCCACGGCACGTTCGTCTTGGGGAAACGTATGAAGCTTCGGTCGTCCTGACGTCTATGGCGGAGGGATCCGGAACTCTCGTGCTGGAACAGAACGAAGAAGAACTGACCCGGGTCCCGGTGAACTTTTCTGCCGGACGGAATCGGTTTGCTGTCCCAATTCAGGTGGGATCACCAGGCTATTACGAATACACGGCACGCATTGAGGTCCCCGCGGCAGAAGACAATCGCAGCGAGAATAATATTGCCCGCAACTACTTGTTCATTGATGGGCCGGGTCGAATCCTGCTTGTAACCGATCCTCAGGATGAAGCGGAGGAATGGACCTATTTTCACCAGGCGCTGCAACAGGGAAACCGTGAAGTCGAAGTGGTCAGCGCTCTGGAATTTCCGCTCGATCCGTTGTCGTTGATGCCATACGACGCGGTTGTCTTCGCCGATGTCCCGGCCGATGCCCTGTTGGCGTCACAGATTCAGGCCGTGCATGATTCCGTAAGAGATTTGGGCATCGGGTTTTTGATGCTGGGCGGACCCAACAGCTTTGGACCTGGCGGTTATCAGAATTCACCGATCGAAGACTGTCTGCCCGTTTCGATGGAAATCAGTAAGAAGAAGATCCTGCCCAAAGGGGCGCTGGTCATCATTTTGCATACGTGTGAGTTCCCGCAGGGCAACACGTGGGCCAAACGGATCACCAAGCAGGCCGTCAAAGTGTTGAACGCCGAAGATGACGTGGGAGCGATCGGCTACGGAATGAATGGCGATCACTGGATCTTCGAACTCACGCCGGCAGGTGATTACGAGAAACTGGTTCCGCTGATCAACAAAGCAGACATCGGCGATATGCCCAGTTTTATTTCGTCGATGAACATGGGACTAAAGGCCCTGAAAGAATCTGACGCTGCCAGTCGCCACATGATCATCATTTCTGATGGTGACGCCAATCCGCCATCACCTGCAGAATTGCAGCAGTTCGTGGATGCGGACGTCACTGTTTCCACCGTTGCCGTCTTGCCGCACGGTCCCGGAGGGACCACGTTTCTACAGGGGATTTCATCGGTCACGGGTGGCCGTTTTTATTTTCCGTCCGACCCGCGACAGCTGCCGTCAATCTTCATTAAAGAAGCCAAGACCCTGCGCCGGAAACAGGTACAGCTCCGCACATTCGTTCCGAATCTGGTGATGGACGATTCGATCGTGCGGGGTTTGAGCAGCATGCCGGAACTGCACGGATACGTCCTGACATCCGAAAAAGAAGATCCTCGTGCGAAAATCGTCCTGGCGGCACCTCCAAAAAAAGACGATCCCGTTGCCTCTGATTCTGATGTTGATCCCATTCTGGCGGTGTGGCGGTACGGCCTGGGGGCTACGGCTGCGTTCACATCAGACATGACAACCGACTGGGGACGAGACTGGATTCGCTGGGATCAGTTCCAGCAGACGGTGAATCAGCTGATGACTCGGATTGGTCGAGTGCGCAAAGAACAGCACCTGCGAGTCTACACTTACACGAACGGAAACGAAGGAGTGATCGTCGTCGAAGACTTCCATCCTGAGGAAACGCTGCTGGACGTGGATGTCTCGGTGACCGGCCCCAACAACTATTCTGAATCCGCCGTCGTACGCCAGATTGCTCCCCGACGTTATCAGGTCAGCATCCCACTGCAGGGTCAGGGACGTTATCAGATTCAGGTGGGAGCCAATGGGGGTGATCGTCAGGAAACCGCGTTTGCCGGCTTCATTGTGGCCTACTCGCCGGAGTATCTGCGTTTCCGAGCCAACCCGATCGTGTTGAGAGACGTGGCGGACCGCACCGGTGGCCGCGAGATCGACGTGAGCCAGGAACCGCCACAACTGGCGGCTCAGATTTTTGGCAACCGGCAACCCAAACGCAGCACGTCCCCGATCTTTGACTGGTTCCTGATGGCTTTGGCCTGCATGATTCCGCTGGACGTCGCCATTCGGCGCGTCCAGCTGGACTTCTCATGGCTGCGAAAAGCGTTCGCGAAAGAAGATCGCAAACAAACGACCGCTACCATGGGCGCCTTACTGGAGAAATCGCAGGCCGTACGCAGTGCCATGGAGTCCAACCGGCCGGTGGAAACAGCCAGACCGGCGGACGAGCAAAAACGTACACAGCGACGAGGTCCATTGCCCGTTCGACCGGCTGCCGCGAAAGCGGAACAGAAACCATCGGATGCCGCGCCCACTCCGCCGGATGAGCAGGCCCCGTCGACCAGCGACGGCAGCACAACATCTCGTCTGCTGGCCATGAAACGACAACGTGATGAGAAAAAAGAGGAGTAGATGTGCATGGCTATACGGTCTCTGCGCCGATCAAGATCGCTTTTCCGCATTGAGATAAGGTAATCCGTCGGCACAGGCAGTGCTTTTCCGTCCTCTCATTCGCTGTCGGATCCGAATCACACACACACACACACATTTTATCAATGGTCACTGTCAGATGTTTTCGAACGCTGCACCACCATGCACTGCTCCCGTGTCCGACGCGTGCGCATGCTGTTCGGTCGAAGAAAACCAAATCACGACCAGCTCAACAACACCCGTGAATATCAGCCCCGCACCCCCCGGAAGAAACTTCAATGTCTGTCACAGCAAGCCCTGAAGAACTTCAGACGGAAGCCGATCAGTTTCGCACCGAATTCCAGTCGATTCGTGATGCCGTTGGTCAGATCATTGTTGGTCAGGAACGTGTCGTCGAAGCCACTCTCACGGCCATCCTGTGCGGCGGCAACGTGCTGCTGGAAGGTGTTCCCGGACTCGGTAAGACGGAACTCGTCAAAGCTCTGTCAAACGTGCTGGAACTGGACTTCAGCCGCATCCAGTTCACGCCGGACCTGATGCCTGCGGACGTGATCGGCACCAATATCATGACGTCTGATGAAAAAGGCAGTTACCGTTTTGAGTTTCGAAAAGGCCCCGTTTTTACCCAGCTGCTGCTGGCGGATGAAATTAACCGAGCCACCCCCAAGACCCAGTCGGCGCTGCTGGAAACGATGCAGGAAGGGACGGTGACGACTGGCGGCAGTACACGGAAGCTGAAGCAACCGTTCTTTGTGCTGGCGACGCAAAACCCCATCGAACAGGAAGGCACATTTCCACTGCCCGAAGCACAACTGGACCGTTTCATGTTTAAGGTTGTGGTACCATTTCTTTCTCGCGAAGAGCTCAACGAAGTGGTCAGCCGCACAATTCTGCGGAAGCCCATCGACGTGGAAAAGGTCATCGATGGTCCTCGGATCCTGCATCTGCGGACCGTTCTGGATCGCGTGGTTGTGAGTGATCCCATGCGGGACTACGCGTGTCGTCTGGTCCTGTCGACTCACCCGGATTCCGAGTTCGCGTCTGAGAAGGTTCGGCAGTATCTGCGCTGGGGAGCCAGTCCCCGTGCTGCTCAGGCACTCATTCGTGCCGCCCGGGTGCGGGCTCTCAGTCAGGGTCGGCCTCATGTCGCGTTCGAAGACATCAATTCCTTCGCCGCAGAAGTTCTGCAGCACAGAGCCCTGCTCAACTACGATGGCCAGGCAGAAAACGTTTCGGTCGCGGAACTCATTGCGGAATGCGTGGCCAACCTGCCGACGAACATTTGATTTTCGAAACACGTCCTGTCGGCTCACCGGGATCAGGGTGGGGGAGTCGGCGTTCAGTCAATTCTTTCATCGTGCTTGCGTGCTTCTCCGTTTATGGATCTGATGACATTCCAACTGGTGACAGTTACTGTGAAACGGCAGGACATCGCTTCTGTCTGTGCGGTTGTCCTGCCGACCCCGCAGGACCAGCAGCCCGGATTCAATCCTATTGACCCTCGATGGCATCGTCTTGAGTAGTGGCACCAAACAACTGACGACGTTGTTCGACAACTCGGTTCTCAACCGCGTCGAACGCATGCGTCTGAATCCCCGGCGACGACTGACAAACCGCAGCCGAGGGGAACATTTCGCGGGAAAAGGCGGCAGCAGTACTGATTTCGCCGACTACCGCGACTACGCGGCCGGCGATGACATCCGCAACGTGGACTGGAATATCTTTGCTCGACTTCAGCGGCCCTACGTCAAGCAATTCCTGCATGAAGAGGAACTGCACGTCGTCCTGCTGGTGGATGCGTCCACGTCGATGGTGTTTGACGATAAACTGCTGAAAGCCAAACAACTGGCTGCCGCCTTTGGAATCATGGGGCTGCTCAGCGTGGAACGCGTCAGCGCGTTCGTGGGACATCAGGTCGCCGATCAGTCCTCAATGCTGCCGCCAGGGACAGGACGAGCCCGCATTCGTCAGCTGTTTGATTTCCTGGAGAAAACGGAAGGAGGAGGGGCGGTGCCGGTCGAAGACACGATCGACACGATGCTCAGGTTTCATCGAGGACGAGGAATCGTGATCATTCTTTCTGATTTCCTCACGTTTACCGACCTGTCCCGATCTCTGAACATGCTCTTCAGCAGTGGTCTGGAAATCTGGGGACTGCAGATTCTGGGTTCGTCGGAAATCGAACCGGATGTTCAGGGAGACCTCAGATTCGTGGACAGCGAAACCGGAGGGACGCTTGATATCACCAACGCCGGTGAATTGCTGAATATCTACCACGCGCAGCGCCTGGCACTGCAGGACGTTATTGACGGACAGTGTCGTCGCCGTAACGGTCGCTTTGTGTCGATCGATGCGGGCGAACCGCTGGAAACCATTCTGTTTGATCGACTGTGTCGACAGGGGTGGCTGCAGCGATGAACTGGCCCTCCTTTGTTTTTCCGTTTGGCGGATGGTTCTTTCTGTCTCTGATTCCGCTGGTCATTTTGTATTTCCTGAAGCTGAAGCGACCCCATCACACCATTTCGTCACTGGTCCTGTGGCAGGCTGTGATTGATGACCAGCGTGTCAATTCGCCATTCCAGAAGTTCCGTCG
>JBDOMX010000720.1:0-2966 GCA_039831615.1 Planctomycetaceae bacterium | reverse complement strand
GATGTGCTTGGCTGTTGCCTTCGCTTCCGCTGGCATCAGGTTTGAAATTTCCGTGCCGATGTTCAACAGTCGGATTCGAAGTCGGCCGAAGACAATACTCAAGTCACGGCCAATTTCTGCGTTTTCGATGAGCTCGCCGCGCCGAACAGAATTCTCCAATGCATATTTTTCCGCCAATTCCGATTCCCGCTTCGTTTGTTGCAGGATCAATTGGAGTCGAGCCTCCGCAATAGACCCCGAATCGACTTTCCCGGTTTCGGCGGGCGCGGATCTGTCGCGGATGTGTTCCGCTTTCCAGGCGAGAACATCCGCAGGTGACGCGCGCGGACAACCGGCCTTGAGATACCGGTTGATCTGGCGGACGCTGATTCCAGTGCCCTCCGCAAGCTCCCGCACCTTCGGTGTATTCGTGGTGTTGCTCATGAGTCATTTTTGTGCCATGTGACGAAAAGGTTTCAGGCCTGTTTCTGTGGATAAACGTGCGGTTCTAACCTCGCATGCAGTCCCGGGGGCTGTCCAAAGGACCCGTGCTTTCTGCTGTGAAGCTGAAGCACGCCAAGAACTCCGCTGGGGCAGCTGTTCACAATAACTCGATGAGATTGCCGCGTTGCTCGAACTCGCCCTCCAGTGCAGCCACAGCGCGTTGCGGATCGTTGCATTGGTAGCCCTCATTGAATAAACCCATAGCATTGATCATTAATTGTCCGTGAGACCGTCGCCACAAATGCAGCGCTGCACGAACAAACTGAGACCCGTGGGCCTCATTGGTGCAAACGTCATCGCCGAACAGTTCTTCGAATTTGTTGTTACCGAGGCGTTTTCGAAACTCCGTGCGCACCAGTTCTGCACCGCCTTCGAGCAACAACGCTTTTTGGATCGCGCCCATCTCGTCCGGTTCCGGCAGTACATCTCGCCAGGACGAAAGCAGGTGGGCGGCTTCGTGTGCGAGTATGGCCAAACGGTCGTTCTCAGACAGCGTGAACCAGTGTGGACAAACAACAATGACAGAACCCCGGCCCCGCCATCGCAGACGAGACTCCAGGCCTTCACGCATCTTCAGATCCACGTCAGGCGACGTCCACGCGGTGGCGGTACCGACGTGCAACCATTCCGGCAGCTCCGTTTCGGAGACAACGTACAACGGCCGTGCCCCCAATTCCGGCGACAGCCGCAACAGCCACTCTTTGTAGGTGTCAGCCCAATGTGCATTTGAAACGATCATGCAACCCAGCTCCGCTCGAGCTTGGATTGTTCGGCGCTGAGACGTTTCGACTCCGCTTCACACGCATCCACCTGATCGACCAAGTGTTGCCGGCCATCTGTTCCCAGCGTCCGGTTGAAATTTCCGGAAACAATGTGCTGACGGTATCGATCCATTTCAACTTTGTTCGCAGCCTGTTTTTGTCGCAGTTCGTCCATTTGCTCCTGAATATCCTCAGGTAGCGGCTGCGACAGTAGAAACCGCAACGCGTCTTCCGCCTGAAGGATCTTGGCGTAGTTATCACGTTCCTCACTGCGGAGTGCCGTGACAGCCACCTCGCATTCGTTTTCGAGCTCCTGGACCTTTGCATTGGTTTGTTTGATCAGCTGGTCCTGTTCCTCCCGGATCGCACGCTGCCTAGCCTCCAATACCGGTTGTTGGCGTGCCAGCGACGTTTTCTTTTCGACCCTATGAAAACGTTCAACGGCCGCGTCCAGATCGTGCGCGGACCGCCCGAATTCCCGGAGCCGTTTGTTGATCTCGTCGGCCTTGATTTTTTTATCCACGACCTGTCGAACCAAATCCTCCCAGTTGTTCGCCTCATTTAGGCGGTCCGCTCGTTCCAAAGCGAACACGTTTTTCAACAGACTTATCATCACAATTTCCCTCGTCAAAAAGTGTTGGTGCCGGCAGCACAATACTGCCAGCTATCGAGTGCTGATCGTTGGCCGGAACGATTTTCCGTCGTTGTCCCGGCATTGAATGTTTTGGCATGTCCGCCCTGTGCAAGCGTAGACGTGATGTCCGTTGCGGCTGTGCCCGGTGAGCGGTTTCATGGGTTTTCCGCAACTGCAACGTGGCGACTGCGGCGTGGATATTGAGACTCTCGTTTGCATTGTTCTGTCCTTTCAAAAGTGATGGAGTCAACGTGTGTCTGCAGTACCGTCACGCAATCTGCACAATCCCGGAGTACCGTTTTCTTGCGCGAGTCAAATGTTCAATTGCACACCGCTGCGCGTTCGACGCATTTCTGTGTAGTGCCTGGAATTCCGGTGTCTGGCCGTTTTTCTTGAGTTCTTCAATCATCCCAGTCAAGAACGGGATGACTTGTTTTCTGATCGTGGCGACGGCGAGCGAATAGTCTGCCTCGACGTCCTCAAGTGCGTCACCGTCGCCATATCCGAAACCGTGCGCTTCGGGGTTTGCCTGCTGCAGTCGGAGAATTGCAACGGCCTCTGAAGCAGTCCCCACCGCCACCTGCAACCGCGTCAGGTCGCCGCGTACGGATTTGGAAAGTTGTTCCATTGTCATTGCTGCGGGGTTTCCGGCTGCGTTGTCTTCTGCTGGTCGATCCATGTCTCCACATCGACCGGATCAATCCGAACGTGACCGCCGGGAAACGTGATCGTTGGGAACGCCCTTGATCTGATCAACTTCCCGGCCGTGAAATATGGAATGGAAAGTTGACTGAATGGTGGAAGGATGACAACAAGGAAAAAGAAATCTCCTATAAAGATGGTAAACTAAATGGACTATATACAGAATGGGATAAGAACAGTAATAAAATTAAAGAAGGGTCATATGTTAATGATTTAATGGAAGGTGAATGGTATCTCTACTTTTTTAATATGAATACGGAAAAATGGGAGTCTTTGACAGGTTCATTTAAGTCTGGAGATAGAGGTAACCCAAATGAAAATTCTGGTGTACCTATGAATGGAAGACATGGTTTATTTACAGGTTTTCATGAAAACGGACAGAAGAA
>JBDOMX010001093.1:0-2967 GCA_039831615.1 Planctomycetaceae bacterium | reverse complement strand
TGGTCGATTGACAGTCAGTATAACATATGATATACCAAGGGCCTGATCTGCTGTTCGATGAGTCTGGAGTCGGAAGTATGGACCGGTCACCGGGTGAAGATTTCTCCAATCAAATCAAACGACTGCGAGCCCGACTGGGGCTGACGCAAGTCGTGCTGGCGGAACGCCTCGGCGTGTCATTTCCCACGGTAAATCGTTGGGAGAACAGTAAATCGAAGCCGTCGCAGCTGTCTTGGAATCGATTGCGCGAACTTGCTGGGGAAACCGATGCCCGCCATGAATCGGTGACCGGGACTGGCGAATCCGATATTCCCCCGACGCTCGACTTCACCACTCGGCCGGACGTCGTCACTGCGCTTGTCGAAGGGGAACGGCTGTCCTTCGGCCACCTCGCCAATCCGACATTCGCTACCGAGATCGCCAGCATCGACCCATTGCCGCACCAGCGAATCGCCGTCTATGACCACATGCTCAAGCACGCCCGCCTGCGGTTCCTCATGGCCGACGATGCGGGTGCTGGCAAGACAATTATGACCGGACTGTACGTCCGTGAGATGTTGTCCCGCCGTCTGCTGCGAAGGGTGTTGATTGTTCCGCCCGCGGGATTGGTTGGAAACTGGCAAAGCGAGATGCAGGTTCTCTTCAACCTTCCCTTTAATGTCGCGAGCGGGAGCGACGCAAAGACCAGGAACCCTTTCATCGGTCCGGGAAGCGACCGAATCATCGTCAGTCTTGACTCCCTCCGGCAGCCTGGTCTGTTTGGAAGGCTCGGCGAAGAAGACGTCGAGCCATACGACCTCGTTGTTTTCGACGAAGCCCACAAACTGTCATGCGATCGAGGGGCCGATTTCCGGATCAGAAAAACGGACCGCTACAAATTGGCGGAAGCGATCGCGGGCGTGCATACGGGCGACAAAGGCTGGACGCTTCCGTGGCACGCGCACCACTTGCTGCTGCTTACGGCTACACCACACATGGGGAAGGAGTATCCGTACTACGCCCTCTGGCGGTTACTGGAGCCCGATGTGCTCACTACGCCGGACGCCTTCGAAAACTTCCCTCCCGACCGACGGCACAACTACTTCATCCGCCGAACAAAAGAGGAGATGGTCAAGCTGGATGGCGAGCCGCTGTATCCGACTCGATTTTCAGACACGTTGGGTTACAAGCTGACGCAGGGAGATGTGAGCGAACAGCAACTTTATGACGACACCACCGATTACATGAAGTACATCTACAACAAGGCCAAGGTGCTCAATCAATCCGCCGCCCGGTTGGCGATGAGCGTGTTTCAGCGTCGACTTGCCAGTTCGACCTACGCGCTACTGCGATCGTTCGAGCGTCGCATTGAGAAACTGGATAGGATCATCGACGACGTCACAGACGGTCGATTGACGATCGAGCAACTGGTCACACTCCAGCGCCGCATAAAAGACGACGACGACATTTTCGACGCAAAGTCTGCCGACGAGGAAGTCGGTGAAGACGGGATGGAGGAAAACGAACGGGGTGAAGAAGTACTACTGCAGGGCGTGATCGCCGAATCTCTGGCACAGCTCGTGGCCGAGAAGGAACAGGTGGTCCATCTCCTTGACCTTGCTCAACGAGTCGATGACAAGGGGACGGAATCAAAATTCGACAAGCTGCGTGAAGTGATTACATCTGATCAATTCGGTCAGGAAAAGATGCTGGTTTTCACCGAACACCGTGACACGCTCACGTTCCTGATTCGTCGCCTCGATGGAATGGGCTATACAGGACAGATTGCACAGATCCACGGCGGCATGCACTACAAGGAGCGGCAGAACCAAATCGAGCGGTTCCGTAAGCCGTCCGGCGAAGGTGGTGCCCGGTTCATGGTCTGCACAGACGCGGCTGCCGAAGGGGTCAACCTGCAGTTCTGCTGGATCATGATCAACTACGACGTGCCGTGGAATCCGGCGCGGCTGGAACAGCGAATGGGGCGTATTCACCGTTACGGCCAGAAGCATGACCCAGTCATTATTCTCAACCTTGTCGCCCCATCGACACGGGAAGGACGCGTCCTCAAGACGTTGCTCGACAAGCTTGAAAAAATCCGCAAGCAGCTCAAGTCAGACAAGGTCTTCGACAGCATCGGCCGAGTTTTCACAGATGTCTCCATTAAGGATTACATGGAGCGGGCAATTACCGGCGACATCGACCAGATTGCCATCGACCTTGACGGCCGTTTGGCCAAAGAACAGGTCAAGGCAATTGAAGAGCGGGAACGACGTCTTTTCGGAGATGGTGGCGACGTTAAGAAGGAGCTGCCGCGACTGCGAGAGGCCATTGAGTGCGAAGCGTTTTTTCGGCTGTTGCCCGGCTACGTCCGTAACTTCATTGCCTCCGCCGCACCGCTGCTGGAAATCGAAATTGAAGGTGACCTTGGCGGCCAATTCAGCATGCAGCCTATAAAGAAAGGAGCCGTCGATTCGCTGCTCCAGGCCTTGGAACTGTATCCGCCCAGCCAGTCCCGCTGGCTCTCGATCCGCCGGCCGAAAGATCGGGATTCCTGCGTATGGATGCACCCCGGTGAGCCAGTATTTGAGCGGTTCCATGAACTCGTCCACGTGAAGTTAGGGCGTGACGCCCTGCGTGGCGCGATCTTCGTAGATCCCAACACTGAAAAACCTTACCTGTTTCATCTCGCGAGGCTTTCGGTTGTTCGCAAATCCGACCCTGAGATTTCCGAGCTGGCTCACGAAGAGACGGTTGAGTGCCGATTGGTCGGCGTCCGTCAATCAGAAGGGGCAGAGATCACACTTTGCACGATCGAACACCTGCTGCTGCTCCGAGGGGGTGTTGGACTGCCGTCAGAATCGCAGCGACTGGCAGTTAGCGCTCCAAAGCAGACCGAGCAGGCGACCGCCTATCTGACGGAGCGGATCTGTCGCGAGATGGCAGTCGATAGACGAAACCGGATGGTCGAGTCACTACCTGACCGCG
>JBDOMX010000886.1:0-13252 GCA_039831615.1 Planctomycetaceae bacterium | reverse complement strand
GGCTCTCTACGAAACCCTGGAGGAACTTGGAGTTGAAACCAGCCGAGGCTTCGCGCCGCCGGATCCATCCACAGTTCAGGCGACGACGCTCGCGTTCCTCAGTCCTTCTTCCTTTATTGCTGCAACGGAACCTTCATACATCACGAAATTGAAAGAATGGCTTCAGGAGGGTGGTCGGATCCTGGTCGCCCCCATGCCGGCTGATCCGTTGACAGCCGAGAGGCTCGAGGACCAACTCACCGATCCGCCGCAGTCGTTCTTGGCTTCCGTGGGGCTCAGTGGTGTGGAAGTTGTCAAACATCCGGGGAATGCGCCCGCCAGCGGACAGGTCGTCAGGTCGCGATCCGGTGAACCAGTCGCTGATTCCATTGCCAGTGAACTCCTCGACCGGTTCACAAAACCGGAATTCGCCAGTCATGAGGTCGATGTGTCGCCTGGTGGTGAATTCGATCGTCTTGAGGGAGCGATCAGCCGGTTGACCGTCCCGTCTGAAGACGTCGCTGCCCTGGAGTGTACAGATCCGCCGGACGGCACAGTTCAATATCAGGATGAAGGTGACTCAACCCGAATTCTTGTCGCGCGGTATCAACGTGGCGCAGGCGAAATCATCGTTGTGGCAAATCCGCTGCTGTTCAGCAATCGACTGATCGCGCTGAGTGACAACAGTGTGCTCGCCGCAAGGCTGCTTTCTCCAGGCGGCTCATCAGTCTGCTTTGATGAGTTCTACCACGGCCTTGGCGTACGAGGACAACCATTGTATCTGCTGACGCGCGTCAGTTATGGCACTGCCGCATTCGGAACTTTGATCTTGATCGGCATCTGGACGTGGCGCCGGGCCGTCTTTCCTGGCCCACCGCTCAATGATCGTCACGTTCCTCGACGAGACATCCGGGAATACGTCAACGCCATGGCTCGATTCTTTACTGAAGGTGGTCAGGGGCGCGAGCGATTGGTCCAGGAAGTCAGGAATGGTGTGTTGCGGCAACTGTGTACCGACTATGGACTGGCCCCGGACACCACCGATGTCGACCGAATTGCGGATGCCGTTGCCCGAAAAGATGCTCGCCAGTCGCAACTCTTCAGCGATGCGGTCCGTTCAATCGACCGCGATCTTCAATCCCGGCGACGCTGGTCAGAAACTCAAACACTTGATGCTATGCGGAGGATTTCAGCGTGTCTCTAGAGGAACAGTATCGGGCCGTCCGCAATGAACTTGAGAAGGTGATTTTCGGACAGGATGAAGTGATTGAATTCTCTCTGGCAGCTGTGTTCAGCTGTGGCCACCTGCTGCTCGAGGGACCGCCGGGAGTGGCCAAGACGATGCTCGTTCGTACCATCGCCTCAGCACTTGATCTTGAATTTCGACGCGTGCAGATGACACCCGACCTGCTGCCCAATGATGTCACTGGCTCTTCGATTTATCGGGAAGATACACGTACATTCGAGTTTCGGGAGGGGCCGCTCTTCGCCAATTTTCTGCTGGCCGACGAGATCAACCGCGCTTCGGCGCGGACTCAGTCGGCGCTGCTGGAGGCCATGCAGGAGCTTCAGGTGACCTACGATGGAGTTTCCCACCAGCTGCCGTCGCCGTTCATGACATTTGCCACGCAGAATCCGATTGAGCAGGAAGGCACCTATCCATTGCCGCTCGCCCAACTGGACCGATTCATGTTTAAGGTCAGTGTCGGCTACCCGGACCCGGCTGCTGAAATTCGTGTGCTGACGGAACACCATGCAACCACGGGGCTGAATTCCAGTGCCCATTCGGCGATTCAGAGCGTCATGACGGTCGACGAAGTGCTCAACGCGCGAAGCGTCATCAGGGAAACATTCGTACGGGAAGAGGTCATTCATTATGTGCAGCGACTCCTGCAGGCAACGCGCGACGATGACTCACTGAGCGTTGGTGCGAGTCCTCGCGCCGGTTTGATGTTGATCATGGCAGCAAAAAGTCTGGCCAGATTCAGCGGTCGGGACTATGTCAATCCCGACGACATTCAGTCAGCATTGCTTCCCGTGATGCGGCATCGCGTCGTCCTCAGTCCGTCTGCGGAACTGGAGGGCACGACCGCCGACGAACTGCTGGCTCGTATGATCGAGTTTGTGGAGGTCCCGCGGTGACCTGGCGACCGGGAAGAGGACTGGTGCTGGCCGCAGGCTTGCTGGCGATACTGTCGTTGAGTGCTTTTATTCACGCAGCCGGCGCCGTTGCTGCCGCTGTCGCCGTGCTTCTGCTCGCAGTGATGACTGAATTCGACCGACGCCACACAGTCACGATGTCCGAGTCAATCGATGTTCAGCGTTTGATGCCTGTGATCGCCGGTCGTGGTCGGACTTTCGAAGTCATGCTGACTGTGAGCAACGCCGGTCGCCGGTCGGTTCGGCTGGAATTGCGTGACGTCGTCCCCGAACATTGCCTGCCGAGTTTTTCCGTGCATCCACTTTCCCTGACCCCGGGAGAAAACGCCCCGGTGCGGATGAAATGCAATATTCCGGTTCGCGGAGAACATGTCTTCGGCCCGGTTTGGATCAGGTTGATGGGGCCAATGAACCTGATCGAACGACAGCACGCGATTGACTGTCCCGGAACCGTCCGAATTCTGCCGGAGACTTTTGCTTCCACGGAGGAGTTGATTAAGGATACCGGCGCTCAGCTGCAGCTCCTGGACAAAATCACACGAACGCGGCAGCATGGCCTCGGAACTGAATTTGAGTCACTGAGCGCCTATCGTGACGGTGATGACCCGCGCCGGATTGACTGGCGGACGACCGCAAGGATGCGGCAACCCATTGTTCGTCGATTTCAGGTCGAACGTCACCGCGATGTGATGATCGTCATCGATGCCGGACGGCTCATGGGCAGCGACACCGAACATGGCTCAAAACTGGATTGTGCAGTCGACGCCGCACTGAATCTGGCCCGCGTGGCCCTGCAGAGTGGAGACCGATGCGGCATCGCTGCCTACGACAGTACCGTTCGTGGGTTCCTGCCGCCGGTGACCGGCATCAAGTCATTGGGGAATATCGTGCAATGTGTCTATGACCTGCAGACACGGTGGCAGGAATCGGATTTCACGCGGATTCACGCAGAACTGCAACGCCGTCAAACGAAACGTTCGCTGTTGGTGATCCTGTCAGACATCAGCGATGCAGAAACTTCCCGGCTCCCATGTGCAGCACTGCAATCGCTCAGCCGTCGTCATCTTGTGCTGTTTGTGGCTCTTAAAACTCCCGTTCTGCAACAGATTCTTCGGGCCCCCGTCCGCACGCTGCTCGACGGAGCGGAAAAATCCGTGACATTCCGTCTGTTGCGTGATCGAAGTCGGGCGCTGCACGTCCTTGAGCGATCAGGTGTTCATGTGCTGGACGCAGAGCCGCGCGAGGTAACAATTCCTTTGATCAACCAGTTCGTTGATCTCCGCCAGCGGAATCTGCTGTGAAAGCGACGATGCCTCGTCGAGTCACTCTCACAGCGTCGGCGGTCGTCTCTCCGTGACCGCGATCGGTTTCTGACTCATCCGTTCCTGGACGGCTCCATGCCCAAAATAAGCGCACCAACCGATTGCTGTCGCTGCAGCAAACAGCAGGCGCGTCTGAGTGCTCCAGTGACTTTGACGTACGTAGCTCTCAATCACGGCGGCAGCGATCAGCATTCCACCGATGCCGACGCTTACCTTTGCGGCTTCTCGACCTGCAGAAATCAGTTGATGTTTTCGCGACCGCAACCCTGGTTGTACAACGGCCTGCCCCAGCATCAGTCCGACTCCTCCACACAGAATAATTGCTCCGAATTCCGTAATTCCGTGCGGGAGAATCCACGCCCATAATTCAGCGCGGATCCCGGCCTGGTAGTGAATGGAAACGAATACTCCCAGCAGCATCCCGTTGAAGACCATCAGAAAGACAGTTGGTACTGAGGCCAGCACGCCGGTCGCCATCGCCAGCAACCCGACTTTGAAATTGTGTTGAAACAGGAATGAAGCGAACAGGAATTTATAGCCATCACCATCTTCGCGACCTGAACGCAGGACTGCCAGCAGCTGTTCAGGGGTCGATCCTGGTTGACGAACGTCTTCGGCAGGCCAAAGGGCATGCGCAATCAGGGGATCTGAGGAGGCGGCAAAAAACGCGACGAAGCCTCCGCCGACCACCAGAATCGTCGAGATCAAATGAAGATGCCAGTGCCGGACAACAGCGCGAGCAAAACCCTGCATGACAAAGTCGAGAGCACCTTTCCAGACCGAACGACTCGGAGAAACGTAAATCAGACTGTGTGCCCCGGCTGTCAGTCGATTGAGGTAGTCGATCAGGGCACGATCCTGCGTCTGGGTCCTGACTCGTGCCAGGTGAATCGTCGTTCGACGGTAGAGTTCATCGAGTCGTTCTCGTTCTTCCGGCTTGAGCCGCTTGACTGATTTCCGTCCGCGGGTCACGAGTTGCGACAGCTCCTCCCAGTCCTGCTTGTTAGCCTTTACGAAAGTACTCATACTCACTCCTCAGGTCGTGACGATTTCCCACAAGGATCGCAGAAAATGGGACTGGCTCCGAACAGCGGTGTTGTCGTGACGTGCATCTGAGCGGTGCCGGTCCAATCCATATCTGATTGCTCAGTGCCATTTGCGCGTCAGGCCGTCGTGAGTCGCGTTCCGACGGCTCGTCCACAGATTTTCTGCAGCGAGCCCAGGCAGTGTGGAACGAATCCGACGGTGATCCTACCAAAACAGGCTGTCAATTATCCCCATGTCCTCTGCGCTCCAGTTCGAAACTCCCGAAAACGTCTCCATCGACTTCGAGCCAGCCGGCCTGGGGACGCGATTCGTGGCCTGGCTGGTAGACCAAATCTTTGTCTGGCTGCTTACGTTTTTGTTGCTGATTGTTTTAATCGCTGTGGGGGCATCGGTTCAGGGGATTACAGAATTAATGGAGGGTCTGGGCGAAGAAGACTCAGACACGATCTTCTATGCCGTTGGCTTCATTGCACTCGTTTGGGGGCTGGGGAGCTTCGTCTACTTTGGCGCATGTGAACTCTTGATGCGTGGGCAGACACCAGGAAAACGGTTGTCACAGATTCGCGTGGTGAAGGCGGACGGGTTCGCACTCGACGCGTCAGGGATTCTGGTCCGGAACGTCTTTCGCGTGCTGGATCACATTCCGATGATGTGGATCGTGCCACTGTTGTCTGCCCGTGGTCAGCGAACCGGAGATATGGTCGCCGGGACTGTTGTCGTGAGCGACGCGTCACAGGCTCTGGGCCATGTCCGCACGGAGCTGGCAGACCGATCTGCATTGGAAAGTGAGTTTCAGTTTGACAGTACAGCGCTGCAGAAACTTGATTCGACTGACGTTCAGGGAATTGAAATGCTGCTTGAACGCCGGGGCCGGCTGTCGGAAGATCAAAGTCGTACTTTGGTGACGACAATGATTGACGCATTGACAAACAAACTGTCCGTCGATCCGCCTGGTCCGGATCAAAAAATCCGTTTTCTCGAAGATCTTCTGGCTGCTGAGCTGCGACGACAGCAGCGTGGACTTGGCTGATCCTCGCTCCCGAGGCCATTCGCTCCAATCCACAGGTGTCGATTACGAGCGAATGGACGTGACGGCAAATGCAGCGTCGGACAGGTGCATCGTGCCGTCCGTTGTTCCAATCGCTGCGATGTGGCTCATTCCCGTCCAGTCGACTTCAATTTGAATGCGACCATCGCGCGATGTGCCTGTTGATGTCGTTGTGTTCGGCCGTTTGGCATCGGTGGCAGCGCCGACCAGATCCATGAGCAGGGTAAACGACCCGGGCGATAGTTCACCGATTTCCGAAAAACGACGACGACCCAGGTTCAACAGTTCCTGTCTGATGGCAGCTTCCTGCTCGCGTTCTTTGGCCAGTCGCTGTTTGAGCTGGAGGCGCGCTTCTGATGTGTCCACGATCGACCGTACTGCACTGGCCGTCCGTTGCCGCCCGCTGCGTCTCAGTTGTGGATCAATCACCACCGGCGGCGCTTCCGCCCATTCTGTATCAGCGCTGACTGGAACGCCGTCCATTTCTTCCAGCCGGTTGCTGTCCACTGTCAGATGGCGAGCAGGAGCGAGTCCGAATGCCGCGCGCCAAAGTCGATGAGCGGCCCGGTCATCTTCGGCTTCGAGGAACCACGCTGCCAGTTCTCTGAGGTCTGCCGCACGATCGCTTCGATTGCCCTGGCGCAGCCGCTGCTGCTGTGCCAGCGCCAGGACGCGTGGAATGGCGGCGCGTGCGGCTCCCTGCAACTGGCGTGACTGAGCGGGACCAGCTGCGTCATCCAAAAACCAGCGACGCAGACCCTGCCATCGATTTCTCCAGCGGGCCAGCGCTTCGCGCCGAATGACCACGCCGGTGGGATCGGCTGTGTCATAAGTCTCGCGGGTTTCTTCCTCGGCAACTGATTTCAACAGTCGATCAGATTGATCAGACATATTCTTCAGCACGACCGCGATTCGTGCGCCACGGGTGAGCAGTTCGCCGACGAACTCGCGGAGGTATTCAATCAGCCGTTCCTTGTAGTCCAGGAATGTGTCGAGATCGCTGCGACGTGATTCCGTCTGTTCGTGCAGCCAGCGGAAAAACGACTGAGCGCGGGTTGTGAGGTCATCGACGTCGGTCACTACCTGACGCAGCACTGCAAAAGCTTTTTCAGCATCAATGGGATCGCTGGCTGCCAGGACCGACAGCTCGGACAGGTAATCGTGGATGCGTCCGAGCGCCGCGGCGTCGAGCGTAATGCGGCGGCTGAGCCGGCTGAGAAACTGTTCAGTAGACTCATGAACGGCTTCACCAGATGCCGTGAGCTGGTATTGCAGTTTACGGCGGTGGAAGTCGGCGAGCGTGGCAACATCGGCATTGTCGTTGTAGGCCTCAAGAACCTGCCAGTGACACAACTGGTCCAGTGCCGCTTCAATGGCGTCCAGTCCACCCCGCACACGGGGCCCCTGCGTCTCCAGTCGTCCGAGGACCTCAGCGGGGCGCAGGTGCAGCAAAAATCCGGCCTTGGCTTCTGCGAAGACAGCGACGATCGCGCGATACAGCGGAGCTTTGTCAGCCGTCAGATAGCTGAACCCCGTGAATGCGTCTGCCTCTGTCGACCCGGCTTGATCGGATGTTGCACCGCTGTCGTTCACAAAGTCCGTCTTTCGGGAGGTGTTCCGAAGGTTGATTAGGGCAGTTTTCGAAAAGTCGTGGCGGTTTCTGGCTCGCGGGAGCAATGGAATATGGGCTCTGGAGCCTCCGCCGCGGCCACAAATCAGCGTAATACGCTGTAGTGGAGCACTCGTTGCGACTCGGGGCAATGCTGACCGAATGATTCGGCCGCCGGATCGAACGAGTGGCAGCCGAATACGTACACAAATTCTAGAGCAGTTTTCGAAATGTCGTAGCGGGTTCTGGCTCGCGGGGGCCAACAGATTACGGGCTCTGGCACTCCCGCCGCGGCCACGAATCAGCGTAATACGCTGTATCGTGGCACTTCCGACCAGAGTACGGCTTTCCGAACGAGATTCAATGGGCAGATCCCGACCGATTCCTTCCTCGTCGCAGAAGCCGCTGCAGTCACCGCTTTGCAGCTGCGTGATCCCGTCTGTAACGTGTCTGCTGTGTGTCACAATCCGCGAGCAGTGGGGCCGGCAATCATGGACTGACAGCACACACATGTTGGTTATGCTGCCCTGCAACTTGCGAAAAGTTCATCTCGAAATCGAGGGAAAACACACGGAATGGCAGTCGTACAGGATTCACAATCCGGCTCAGTGTTTTTGGGCATTGACGTGGGAGGCACCAACATCAAAGCGGGCGTTGTTGCCGATGACGGGAGTATTATTTCCCGTGCCAGCGTACCAACTGAACGTGAAAAGGGCCCTGAAAACGGGATTGCTCAAATGGTGGCTGCGGCACATCTGGCGATGCAGTCCGGCGGCCTGGAGCTCGAAAAGATACCGGCTGTCGGGCTTGCCACGCCAGGCACCATGGACATTCCGCAAGGGATGCTGCTGGACCCGACCAACCTCCCCGGCTGGGAGAGTTTTCCAGTTCGACAAAAACTTGCCGACCGCCTGGATCGCCCCACGATTCTGCAGAATGACACCAATGCGGCGGCTTACGGCGAGTATTGGGCCGGTTCCGCAAGAGACGCTCGCAGTTTGGTGTTTTATACACTGGGAACCGGGCTTGGCGGCGGCATCATCATTGACGACACGATTATTGAAGGCATGCACTCCCATGGATCCGAGTGCGGCCACGTCATTATCGAGCTCGACAATGGACGCTACTGCAACAGCGGACAATATGGAACTCTGGAAGCCTACTGCAGCGCGACTGCGCTGTTGAGGATGTTCGATGAGTCGATCGCGGCAGGGAGAACGTCCTCAGTGACCGATCGCCTCGATGACGTGACTGCTTTGTCGCCGCTGGTGATTGCAGAGGAAGCCGGGCAGGGCGATGAATTGTCCAATGAATTGGTGATGGAAATGGCAAGGTGCCTGGGCGCCGGCATCACGACGGCGGTGCACATCATCGATCCGGAAATCATACTGCTGGGTGGAGCAATGACATTTGGACGTCACGGAACGGAGCTTGGCCGCCGGTTCCTGGCACGCGTCACCGACGAATTCCAGCAGCGCGCTTTTCCAACCCTGGCACGTGAAATCTCCATCGACTACGCAACGCTCGGTGGCGATGCGGGCTTCATCGGCGCTGCCGGCTGTGCGAGACGAGCGATGCTGCGAGGCGACATCTAACCAGCGCTGAAGAAAAGCGGAGTGCTCAGCGGTTGGTTCCTGCGACAAACTCGCTGATGTTGCAGTCGCCGCCAATACAATCGTCAAACCAATACGCACGACGCAGCTCGCGCGATGTCAACAGGTTTCGATCGAGGCAGAAGGATTCATGACTGTGATGGTATCTGAATTGCCAACGCTGGCGATGTCCAGCGATTTCGTGATGAGCACTCGCACGCCGCAGCGGAACGTTCGTTTTGGCAGGACCAGCCGCGGTGCAGCTGCCGCGGCCCATGGCTGAACACGGCTACTGATAAGATCAACATGATTCTGTCGAATTGCCGTTTAAACAGCTCGTCATTTTAGCATCGCCAGCATTCGCTTTCGCTGTCCCTTTTGGTCAAAACGAGACCAGACATCTCGAAAGCGATCGCGGCAATCGGCGGCCTGAACGCTGTGAATCCGGATCATCTGTCCAATAGCAATCAGCAGATCCCGATTTTCGGGACGCATTGCAACCTCGCCAGCGAACTGACGGGTGCGTTCTGTGGCGACACAGGCGTCCTGAAAGCTGCCCAGGACATTCTGCAGCTTTTTCAATTTTCGAATGAACGGATTAAATGATTTGCCATAGATCGGGTGAAAGAACTCGAACAGGTAGCGCAGGCGTTTACACTCAATTCGCAGCGCATGAAGTGTGTCGTTTGCTGAATCCGGCGTGATGGTTCGTCCAGTCCTGATCACATTCCTGTACTGGGCGGCGAACAGCCGCCTGGCGGCGCGACGAATCGTCTTCGATCGGCCTGACTTTTCTGCAACTCCGGATAGTCCATCGCGCAGTGAACCGGCGAACCCATTTCTCAGATGTTGATACCGCGGCCCGGCAAGACAGTCGACGAGATCCTGTCGCGCGTTCTTCCATCGCCCCAGGAGGTCTTCGCGGTACTCTCCCAGTGCGGCTGCGTCGTCTGCAGGGATCGTCGTGAGATGATGCTCCAGGTTGCAAAGGTAGACGTCCAGATCACGGACATTGCCAAGCACGTCCGCGAACCATTTGAATTCCGGACTCCAGAGTTTTTCCAAACCGGGCGCCACGTGTTTGCGAAAGGCACGAAGCCCGGCTCGAATGCGGCGCGTCGAAACCCGCATCTGATGCACCCCTTCCGTATCCCTGCCTTCCATGGCTGTTGATTCCTGCGCCAACATTGATTCGCAGGCATCGAACAAACAGCGACAGGCCAACCGACTCACGGCATCATCTGCCGTCAATTGTTGTTGACACAAATCTCGCAGGGACGCCGTGTCGGGAATCTGTTCCGGAGGATCACCTGCCATCATGGGTGGAGACCAGCCTGCCGCCTTAATTCCGCGGGCGAATTTGCTCGAGCGGGACCGCATGAGTTCAAATTGATGCTGCAGCATTTCGGCCAGTTGTCGCAGTGAATCTTCGTGGCCATCTTTGAGTTCCAGCTCGAGTTCGTTGAATTCCAGGCAGTTCGGTTCATCGTTTCGCCGCGGTTCGGCCCCCGTAATCCGGACTTGATCAATCGCCAGTTCGATTCGCGAACCGTCGGCTATCCGCAGATCATAGAGTCGACGGCGATTTTGAACCGTGAACAGCTCCCGTAGACTGTTCCTGTCAATTCCGCGGAGCTGCCTGGCGACACTCCCGTCCGGCAGGTGATGCCCGGCATCCGGAAACGCGGCGACGTCCTGATCCACTTCCTGCCGGATCTGGACCAGGCCCGGACCACCAGCCACTGACTTCAGGCCGACTGTCAGCCTGCCGGATTCATCACGCCATCGATAGGACCAACCTGAGTCCAGCAATTGCCAGTTGGGGGTATCGAAATATCGGTCAGTGATTTCGACCGTCGGCCGGGCATGGAACTCAAGATTGCCGGACTGGAAGTGTGCCACGAGTCGGTCAACCTGCGCCTCATCATGGATGAGGAATTTCACTTCGAATTCGGCCATCGCCTACCCCCAATGTGCTGGAGGCATCATCCCGTCACTCCAACCGAATCCGCTCACACGTCGGTTCGGCAAAAAAGACTCCCCACCCCTTTTTTGCCATTGCCGGTCTTGGATTCTAGGCCCTGCACGACGACTTGCAATCAGTAAAAGCCTGCGACCCACTCCGTTTGGGACTGTCCACGTGCCTGACACGCTGTGCGTTCAGGCCGCCGCTGTCCTTTGCGCCATGATCTCCAGAATCCCGGTGCGATCGATCGGACCAGGCAGGCCCCAGTCTGTGAATTCCTGAGTGCCAAAGATTTCACTCAACGGCGTCGATGTGAATTGCTGATCGACCATTTCCAGTTGGTCAATCGTCACGAGTCCGGGATGTGGGTGGCCGCAGGCACGGGAGACTGACAGCAGTTCTTTTCGCAGCGTCATAACGTAGTTCGCAAGTCGATCTGCCTTGGAAGTCGGATCCAGCCCTCGCATCAGCCAGCGATTGTGAGTCGCAACGCCCGTGGGACAATGGCCCGTGTGGCAGCGCATGGCCTGGATGCAGCCAATCGACAGCATGGCTTCGCGACCGACGTTGATCAGGTCGCAGCCGAGTGCAAATGCGACGAGTGCGTGTTCAGGAAGGCCAAGGCGTCCGGAACCCGCGAACACAACTTTGGAATGCAGGTCGTGTTTGATGAACTCCCGATACACCCGCACAAAACCTGATTTAAATGGCAACGCCACATGATCAGAGAACACCAGGGGCGCCGCGCCTGTTCCTCCTTCGCCGCCGTCGACTGTAATAAAATCCACACCTCGATCCGACTGGGACATCGACTGCGCCAGGTCCGTCCAGAAGATCTGTTCGCCGACAGCCGACTTGATGCCCACCGGAAGTCCCGACTTGTCTGCCAGTAATTCAACGAAGTCGAGCAACGAGTCAACGTCGTGAAATGCAGAATGGCTTGACGGACTGGCACAGTCCCGGCCCATCGGAACGCCGCGGATTTTCGAAATCTCCGGGGTGATTTTGGCTGCCGGCAAAAGTCCGCCCATACCAGGTTTGGCGCCCTGACTCAGTTTGATCTCAATCGCACGCACCGGATGGCGCTCAGCATTTTCCACGAATCGATTGATGTCGAACATTCCAGCTTCGTTTCGGCAGCCAAAGTAGCCAGTCCCGATTTGCCAGATGAGTTCACCACCGTTGAGATGATACGGCGATATTCCGCCTTCGCCGGTATTGTGCAGACAACCAGCGATCTTGCTGCCTCGGTTCATCGATTCGACGGCTTTTGAACTCAGCGAACCGAAACTCATTGCGGAAATGTTGACGACCGAATCCGGACGAAACGCTTTCTTTCTCCCGCGATAGCCGCCCATGACTTTGGCAGCTGGAATTCGAAATCCCTCAGCGAATTCCGGATCACCCTTCATGAGGGATGGCAGAGGAAAACTGGCCTGTTTAATGATCAACGAACCTTGAGACGACTCGAGATCGTTATCAGTACCGAAGCCGAAGTAGTTATTCTGCTTCTTGGAAGAAGCGTAAACCCAGCTTCTTTCGTCACGACTGAAAGGCCGCTCCTCATCATTGCTCGTGACAATGTACTGCCGCAGCTCGGGACCGATTGCTTCAAGCAGATAGCGGAGATGGCCAATCACCGGAAAGTTCCGGAGAATCGCGTGCTTTTTTTGCAGCACGTCATGGATGGCCAGAACCAGGAGGACTCCAAAGATGCCACCCAACAGAACAATAGCGTTCATGCCGAAACGTCCTCCTGACGCAGATTCAACACGGAAACGGTGATCAAACGCGGTTAAGGTTCGTGAGTTTAGCGAGTCCGGGGGAAAGACGTAACCGAAGTTCCATGGATAAGGGAGTGGGAATAGCTCACCGCGTTTGCGGCTTCCATTGAAATCCCGCCAGGTCAATCCTGCCGTTTTCGTTGAACTCGACGGATTCGCTGCGAAGCAGAAACCGCTGGAGTCCTTCGGAGGTCGGATTACCTCTGTCGCTGACGAGGCCTCGCGCATTCACGACACGATGCCATGGCACACGTGAGTCGTCAGGCATTGATTTCAACACCGCGCCCACCTGGCGAGCATGGCGAGGCCGTCCGGCAAGTGCGGCAAGTGCGGCAATCTGCCCGTAGGTGGCCACACGCCCCCTCGGAATCTACTTCACCACCGCAATGATTTTACGACGGATCGCGACCTGGTGCATAGGCGGCACAGCTTAGACTTACGTTTCTTGCCGGGCGCGGACGAAGTGGGACCAGCTCCACTTCAGTGCTGTTTGTTGGCAGCCGCTGTTGCCAGTCAAAGCCGTTGCTGGCAGCATCGGCAACGTTGTCGACGCTGCCAGCGTCGTCAGTTCCATTTGAGCCAGTCTCCGCATTACGTTCCTCGGTGTGGGTGATTCGTTGCTGTTAATCAGCTGATTTGCTGGAAACCGGCCCGCGACCTTCTGGCTGTTCGGCGGGTCGTGAAAAAACACAATGCATCGAAGACTGAATTGAAACAGCGGGACAGTGGTCGGCGCACATTCTTG
>JBDOMX010000982.1:0-2971 GCA_039831615.1 Planctomycetaceae bacterium | reverse complement strand
CGTTGAGCTTCAAGCCGATACGGGATCGCCTTCGGACTCGCATCAGAAGGCTCGAAGCAGCGTCAGTGTTCGAAGTCGTTCGGCAAATCGTGAAACGCATCCGCTCATATTTACTGCGGCGCTCGAAAGAACTGATTACGAAGAACAGGAAACTGACGAGATCAGGAACGCAGATGGGATGGCATTTCCATCCTCAACCGTTCAACGGACAGGCAACGTTGTTCCTCGCCCGGAAGGAACTGATCAATTCGGATTTCACGACTGATGCAACCTATGGGTGGGATCAACTGCCGACGGGCGGACTGGATATCTGCTCACTGCCGTGCACTCGACAACAGCTGCTGAGTCCGCCGTACGTTGAAGTCGTTGCGAAACGCATTGAACTCGACATCAGATCACGTGAGAGCGGCACACGACAGGGCCGCAGTGAAACGAACGACCGGAGTGAGTGATCAGGCGTGATGCGACGGCGATTGAATCCGGCTTCATTCCGGCCAGTCCCCTGTCCTGCGCGCCTTGTGAGAAATGCATTCAGCTGCGGACAGGGATCAATCGAATCTCGCGGACGTCCATCACGGCGCCTTTGGCTTTGCTGACTGGTACGACTTTCAACGGCTGTCGACCCGGCGTACTGATTTGGAGCGTCCCGATCATCCGTTTCCTGAAGTTCTGAAAGTGGCCGGTGTCTTCGACGACGAATGTCAGTTCACTATCACCGAGTTTGATCTGCACATCTGAGCCTCCATGGCCTTTGCCGCAACCCTGAAGAATCTGTACTTCGTAACTTCCCGGTTGCACTGCTTCAATCTGCCATTCACACCAGTCCATTTCATTGGCCCAGTATCCGACGGTGTTCTTGTGCGGTTGTGGCTCGTACCGCAACAGTTTGCCGTGCACGACCGCATGATGGGCGGGCAGAATAAACTCACCGTTCGTGTTCGGTTTCGTGACAAATGGCTCAGTCAAAAGCTCGGGAGTGCCTGCCGTTTCGATCACAATGATGGTGGGTGCCCCGGCGGAATCCGGCAATGTGATCAGCCAGTCCTTCACTTCCGGTTTGAATTTCAGCTGATCCTTTGCAGTGTCTGACTTAAGGTAAATACGCTTGTACGGATTGTTGAAGCGCGGAATTCGGATCACACGCTGGTCGGGAACGGATTCCACATGCAATTCAACGGCTGCTGAGGTGTTTTTAATTGTTCCCCATTCAAACGTCATGGGAAACGACTGTTCGTCAGCGGATGCCACCGGGGGACCTAAGTGCACAGCAAGCAGGATTGAGAACGCGTACAACCGATACATCGGAAGCTTCCCTGTGTTGGTGGACAATGTCTGAGGGCAACCAAACAACAGTGTAGTGTCGACGGTCACGATCCGCACTCGCCAGCCGCTTCATTGCACTTACAGGAATCACAGCGTCCAACGCCTGTCGGATGCCACCCGACTGCCATGGAAACGTTGTAGCAGGGCATGGGAGCCGCTAGACTTGGGGGCGGCAAACGTGGACCCGTTCATGAACTGCTATTCTGATCTGCACAGTGAATTCCCGGGGAAATTGAATCGTGGCAATTTTTCACACGGAACGGCGGACAGCCAATCCTGCACAGTCTCGTCGCTGGTTTCTGGAAACCGGGATGTCGGCGGTTGGCGGATTGTCGCTTTCGCAACTGATGCAGCTGCAGACAGCATCGGGAGCCAGTACCTCGCCATCGGCGGACAGGAAAGCCGTCATTTTGTTTTGGCTCTCGGGCGGACCGAGTCAGCTTGATATGTGGGATCCGAAACCGGATGCCCCGACTGAGATCCGTGGACCGTACCATTCCATCCCGACCAGGCTCTCCGGTGTTCGATTCAGCGAACATTTACCTCTGCAGGCTTCCATTGCTGACAAACTGTCGATCATTCGATCCGTCGATTGCCGTGCCAGCAATCACACTCCAATCACGATGCAGGCTGGAAACCCTTTTGCTCAGCGCACGAACGATGGCAAAGACGGAGCCGGGTACCCTTCGATGGGCTCAGTCGCCGCGAAGTTCCGTGGCGCCAACGACGTCGACCTTCCGCCCTTCGTGGGGCTGGCGGACTCGTGGGCAGCGGATGTGTGGGAGGCCGGACACATGGGCAACGAATATGCTCCGGTCAAAGGCACGGAGCTGCAGGGCAAATTCGCCCTGCCGGCCGGAATCGCCGTCAGCAGGCTGGAAGAACGAGCCGCCATTCGTCGCAGACTGGATGTGTTCGGACAGAGTATCCGGAATGACAATAACCTGAATCGGGTGAACCGACTGACTCAGCAGGCTTACGATCTGGTGCTGTCCGGAAAAGTGCAGAAAGCATTCGATGTCAGTGACGAATCTGCAAAGACCAGGGCTGCTTACGGTACCGAAAGCATCGCACAGAAAGCGTTGCTGGCTCGCCGACTGGTTGAAGCGGGCGTGACATTTGTCCTGGTCAGCGGAGCGTGGGGATACTTCGATCATCATGGAGACAACGTGCGGTGGGGCGGAATCGAAAAAGGACTCACGCCATTGCTTCCTCGCGTCGATCGCACACTGTTCGCGCTCGTCAATGATTTGGAACAACGAGGTTTGCTGGACAGCACTCTGGTGCTGATGATGGGCGAGTTTGGTCGGTCCCCGGTGATTAATAAGGAAGCCGGACGCGATCACTGGACCAATGTGATGTCGATGGTGGTTGCCGGCGGTGGACTGAATCACGGACAGGTGATCGGTTCAACCGACGATCGCGGTGGAGCCATCGAATCCGGAATTGTCCGGCCGCAGGATCTCGCCGCATCGACGTTCAGACATCTTGGAATCGATCTGAACTCCCACTGGATCAACAATCAGGGACGACCGATTCCGATCGTCGAAGCGGGCGGGCGTCCGATTCCTGAACTCGGTTGATGTGATGCACCCGCGAGACATCCGGGTTCGGATTACCATTCCGGCTCCTGCAACCAGGTGCGCTG
>JBDOMX010000005.1:0-2973 GCA_039831615.1 Planctomycetaceae bacterium | reverse complement strand
CCGATTCCACATTCCCCGGAACCGATTTTCGACTTCGCTATACCCTCGACGACCCCGAAACTGGTGTCACCTAATATTCCGCTGAGATCAGGAGCCCTGAATCTGGAGCCGGCGCCGCGTGCGCCACCTTTCAGGGTTTTCTGCAGAGCAATTCTTGCGCAATTTGCCAAAACGCTGAGAGACTATTCTTCGCCCCACAGTGTTCAGTGTGGGAATGTCTGTTGGAGGGGATGCCCGCCGGGCAGGTGAGTGGATTTGATGTTCGGCAACAGGCCGTCATCCGACCTCCGGCCACCTCCATTGGGGGACAAAGAAGCAGCTGTTGCCGGCAGTTTGCGAAACCTCAAGCAACGAACGGATGCAGCATTGATTCTGCAATCGGGCCTCGCAGTTTGCGACGCCTTCCGTCATCGACTATATGGCATCATCGAACATCGTCGCATCCGTCAGCATTTGAGGTGACGTGTGAGCAAACGCAGCCGTACATTTGCCATCTGGATTGGACTCATTGCAACCGTCATCCTGATCCTCGTCGTCCAGGATCGAGCCAATAGACAAGACCAGGCGGCGCAGGCAATGATGAGCGATCTGCAGGAGTTTCCTGAGAATCCTGAAGCCTATGCCGCGTACATGGAGCAATTGACTCGTCAACAACCGTCCGGGGGTTTTCTGCAGGACATGATCCCAATCCTGCTCGTCGTGGCTGTTGTCCTTGCGATCCTTATTTTTTTCGTGAAGAGAGCCGGGAAACAACACGGCAACATCTTTGAATTGCGGAAAACGCGTGCACGTCAGCTGGACTCCGGGATCAAGGCGACGTTCGCCGATGTCGGCGGGCTCGACGAAGCGATTGATTCACTGAAGGACCTCGTCGTTTATCTCCAAAACCCCACCGCATGGACGGATGTCGGGACGCGGGCGCCGCGCGGGATTCTTCTCACCGGTCCACCCGGCACTGAAAAAACACTGTTGGCTCGGGCACTGGCCGGGGAGACGGATTCCGCTTTTTTCTACACGTCGGCGACGGAGTTCGTGGAGATGTTTGTCGGTGTCGGGGCAGCTCGCGTGCGCGACACCTTTGAAAACGCTTCCAAAGAAAAATCAGCCGTGATTTTCATCGACGAACTGGACGCGATTGGTCGTCAGCGCAGTTCGGGTGTTGGTGTGATGCATGAAGAACGAGAACAAACACTGAACCAGCTGCTCGTGCTTATGGATGGGCTGGAGCGGAATCAACACGTCGTCGTGCTGGCCGCAACCAACAGAGCTGACGTGCTGGATCCGGCGCTGGTGCGGCCCGGACGTTTCGATCGGATGCTGCACATCAAGTCACCCGATGCCACGGGTCGGCGACAGATTCTGGAGATTCACTGTCGTGACAAGCCAGTTGCGGACAATGTTGATCTCGCTGAGCTGGCGGCACAGACTGAGTCATTCACCGGTGCCGACCTGGAAACACTTGTCAATGAAGCATCGATCACTGCGATGCGCCGGCGTGCCCAGGAACCCGGGTCTGCCGTAACCGTTGAACGAGACGACATCAAACAGGCTCAGGAACAAATGCGGTCGTCGCAGTCAAAATTCGATCGGTTGGACGCTGTTCTGGTCGAATCCGTCAGTCAGCTGGCCGAGCCCACCGGTCGAGCTGTTGCGCGGATCACGATGGTCACAGGGCAGGTGCTGGAGGGAGATGTGCTCTGGATGAATTCGACTCACATCAAGCTTCGCGATCATGACAGGAAAGAAGCGATCCTTTCACGTGAACATGCCGCGATAATCGAAGCACTGGAAGGGACCGAGTCGGTCAATGATGACGAGATCGCTCCGGACCGCTGGGCGCGTTCTCAGATCGATGCGAGGTGACCGTAGTGGGAATTGACAGTCTTCTCGAACGCTTTGTGTTCTATGTTCCCTTATTGTTGTCACTGACGGTCCATGAATGGGCACACGCATGGACGGCCTGCAGGCTGGGCGATGATACCGCGAAGCTGCTGGGACGCGTGTCACTCAATCCGATCGACCATATCGATCCGGTCGGCACTGTTCTGTTGCCGTTGATCGGCGTTCCGTTTGGCTGGGCCAAACCGGTCCCGTTCAATCCGACCCGGTTTCGTGCGACGGTCCACATGGGATTCGGGACGATGCTGGTTGCGGTAGCCGGTCCGATCTCCAATTTTCTTCTGGGCACGCTGGCGATCGTTCTGAACAGCGTGTGGTCGCGAATGGCCCTGGACACCACGCCGGAATATTACGCCATTGGACGTCAGCTGTTGGAATTACTCATCCTGATCAATTTTCTGTTGGCGCTCTTCAATTTGCTTCCCATCCCACCGCTCGATGGCAGCAAAATCGCCGACTATTTGATGCCGCGAACACTGTCACCGGCCTGGAACCGGTTTTGCAGTTTCGGACCGGCGGCTCTGGTTGCCGTCATTGTCATCCCGATGGTCACGGGACGATCGATTTTTTCAACTCCGATGGAATGGATCTCCACTTTGATTCGGGTGACGGCCTCCTGACGATGCAGCAGTCCTGTCGGTCGAGTCGCTCGTCGACACAGGGAAAGTTCCCCATGTCACTCAATCGACCTGCTGTCGCTTTCGAAATCCCATCCGCAGCCAAACGGATGACGACCCATTTGCCGATACTGACTGTATGACGGCGAACGTGGCATTCATGGGGCAGATCGATCGGCGGAATCCGCCGGTGGGCACGATCTGGAGCCATTGTTGCGCTTCTGTTCCCGTGTCGAAGTCGCCTTGAGTGCAATGGGCTTGTTTCCCTCAAGGCAGGACGCGAACACTCTCACATTCAAGTTCTGAAGTTATTCGGACGCATGGAGGCTGACGTGAAGATTTGGCTGTTTGCTCTGCTTCAATCGCTCATCGCTGTTGCCGGTTTGGCAGCATATTTCTACGCGAACAACATTTTGCTGGCCGGAGTTGCGGTCGGATCCGCTGCAGCGCTGGGGAT
>JBDOMX010000161.1:0-2976 GCA_039831615.1 Planctomycetaceae bacterium | reverse complement strand
AGGATCAGGTCGATACGCGCGTGGCAGGAGGTTCAGCCTTCGATTTGTGTTATGTGCCATTCATGCCTCGTGGACTGTCTTTGTCGGAGATGTACTCCCCACCAGACATGGCGCATCGACTGACGGCAGTGGAGAAGATCTGCCGAGATGGTTCCCGACGATCCGGATACCGCAGAACATGGAAGGTCCTTCCAATCCGTCGATGTGTCTCCATCGAGATGTCGGTCTCACTTGACCACGATCACGTCGTGGACGTGAACCTAAACAGATCTCAAATCCCGATGGAAACCTGTTGGCATCGATTGGTAGACTCATTCAGTCTCAGATGCGTCATCTCTGATCGTTCGTCCGTTTCTTTCGGAGTTTCTTCCTGTGTCCGTCACCCTCGTTCGGTTGGTTGCTGTTTCATTGCTGTTAGCCATCCCGCTTGCTGATCCACAGTCAGTGACCGTTGCAGGTCCCAGGGTCCTCAAGCATGTCGTCGTTTCCGGTGAAGACGGCAAGTTCGCGGGGTGGCCGGCGAACCACGGGATGTGGATTTGGGGCAACGAAATTCTGGTTGGATTCAGCACGGGAATTCACAAGGATCTTGGCACCAGCCACAACATTGATCGCGAACAACCGGAACACCACGTCCTGGCTCGGAGTATGGATGGTGGAGAAACATGGGAAACGGAGTTTCCCAATGACAAAGGCATGCTGGTCAACGCAGGAGGCCAGCGGCATGGCATCACTGATCCGCGACACAGCGAACCTGATCCGGTCGACATCAGCGAGCCGATCAATTTCACTCATCCCGATTTCTGCATGACGATGCGGTTTCAAAACGTTCATGGAGGAACGTCGCGGCTTTATTACTCGTATGACCGGGGACACACCTGGAAGGGTCCATTTCAGGTCCCGTCATTCGGACAAACAGGAGTGATGGCGCGGACTGACTACATCGTCAACTCGCAGCATGATTGCCACGTCTTCCTGACGGCGTCCAAGAGCAACAGGAAGGAAGGCCGTGTCTTTTGCGGCCGCACAACAGACGGAGGAGTCCACTGGCGTTTTCTCTCGTACGTCGGTCCCGAACCGCAGGGGTTTTCGATCATGCCGTCGGCAGTCCGGCTGTCTGAGAAAGATCTGGTCATCACGACCCGGCGACGTGAGGGGGAAGATGAAGAACACCATCGCTGGATCGATACCTGGCAGTCGGGCGACAATGGCCAAAGCTGGAAGTTCGTCAATGACGCCGTCGCCGACCTGGGCGAAGGAAATCCTCCTGCGTTGTTGCTGCTCAGGGATGGACGGCTGTGCCTGACGTTTGGTGACCGCAAATCGCCTTTCGAGATCCGGGCACAGCTCAGCAGTGATGGTGGCCGTTCCTGGGGCGAACCATTTGTACTGCGCACTGGCGGTGGCGGGCGTGATATTGGATATCCTCGCTCCGTCCAGCGCCCGGACGGGCACGTTGTGACAACGTACTACTTCCACACTCCCGAGAACATCTATCGACAGGTTGTGGCCACCATCTGGAATCCCGAAGCCACAGAGTGATGCCCCTGTTCTAAACAGAAAGTGCGGCTCTCAAGACTGGTTCGAACGCTTCTGCGTGACGGAAGAAACCAAGGTCCGATGGGTGCGAACCGTCGGTCGTGTCGTCTCCAGACAGCAGGCTCTCCCCTTCGAGATACGACAGTTTTTCAATTCCAGCGTCCCTGAGCCGCTGATACGCCGCTTTGAATTCCTGACGGCTGGTTTCATTCCGGCGTTGAACAGACTCGCGAATCCAGGCATATCCGTAGGTCCGATCTTCGACAAGCACGATGGGCACGGTCGGATGTGCGCGTCTCAGCTGGTGGACCATCGGTTCGGTTCGATCCCTGACTTCAGCAGCCCCCATATTTGGCAGGCAGTCGAGCACGTAGACAGCTGGATCCAGTTCCGTCAGGAAGTTGCCGACTTCTGTTTCGAGCTTCCCGTTGCCGGAAAACCCTAAATTGATCACCGGACGTTTGAGACGTCTTCCGAGAATCGCAGGATGGGGCATCCCTGGTCGTGATGCGCAGGCCCCATGAGTGATCGAGGTCCCGTAGAACACAATTGGCTTTTCATTTCGCGGCGCCAGCGGTTCAAACTTCGTGCCTGCCGGTGTCCCCAGGCTCAGTCGTTCTGTTCCGTTGTACAGTGGCAGGTAGACGGCATAGTCACGGAGGCCCGGCCGCAGGTCGGTCGCGAGAACGACTTTCATTTCCTGAGCGTTCGGCCTGACAACAGCGACCCATTTGGAAGTGCCGTCGGTGTCGGTCGCATACAGATCCAGGCCGCTGACACCGGTCGCCGGCATGTGAGGCATCGCCAGATTCGACGATGTGACTTTGTAGTCAGCGTGTATTTCGGTGGCATCGGACCGGAAACGCACCATCATCCCGGCGGAATGGCGACTCAGATTCCAGACAGCATCCCGTACCACTCCTTTGGCTCGTCCGGGCAGCCGATCAAAGTAAGCCGAAGTGTCGTCAAAGCCTCGGCCCTCAACCCCCCAGTCGCGGACATCGTGCCACTGGATGCCGTCTGACTGCGACGCGATCGCAGGCAGGGCCGCAGACGCCGCCAAGGTGGCCGTCGTTTTGACAAACGTTCGTCGATTGAGCGTCAACATAAGAATTCTGCCTCTGCAGCATCACCAGGAGTAAACACACGCCTACTCCACAGGTGGCGGCTTGTTCATGGCTTTTTCGACTTCCGCCAGCAGTTGTTCAGCCCGAAACGGCTTGTACAGAACGGACTTCAGGCCCAGTTGTCGAGCCTTGACAATGGAATGAGATGCGTCATAGCCGAAGCCGGTCATGAAGATGATCGGCGTGTGAGTATCGATGTCTCGCAGTTTGCTGAAACACTCGAAACCAGTCATATCCGACAATCGAATATCGGCGAGAACCACATCGTACGTTTGAGAACGCATCATTCGCGAGGCTGCCTCACCGGTTG
>JBDOMX010001172.1:0-2977 GCA_039831615.1 Planctomycetaceae bacterium | reverse complement strand
GTGCGGAAGTCTCATCAGCCAGTGATTCATGTTTCACAGGAAAAAGGAATCCGCATTCAGGACAGGCCCGCGAGTTAGCCGCCACATCGATTTCGCAATTGAGGCACACTTTGCCCCGTCCGTTTCTCTCGGCCACCTCGCCGCCGTTCTCGCCGCGACTGGACACACTGGCCCGGCCGTACTCCGGATCATCCAGTGAACCGTGCCGCTTGATATTTTCACCGAAGTCGAGAATCACGCAGTTGCTGACAAGAAGTCCTTCGCAAGTGAAACGACTTCGGGGTCCGGCGTTAACGATGTCCCATACACGCCTTTGGGTTTGATTGACGGGAGGTTGTAGAACCGTTCTATGATTTCGTGGAACGTCATCCCGCTGCCGATCAACCCGCTTAGTGTCGAACTTGCATACTGAACATCCGGGAACATCTTCATGAACAGATGTGCCATGCGTGTTGAGTTTGACCGTGACTGATTGTTCATGTTGATAATCGGCCTCACCAGTCTTAGATTCCCCGGCTCGTAGTGCCCATCGTTGTCGACACGATCGATTTGCAACTCCCGGTGTAATCCCAATTGCCGATGAATGTATGTCGCCATCGCACCGGGTGTCTTGAACCGGAATTCGATTCCCCTGCCTCCGTATCGTTTCCAGTGTGGCAAACCTGAATTCACGCATCTTTGTTTCGCCGAAATGCATCTCATAGTTAGCCAACGTGGCACCCCTGTTGATGGCTTCGACTTGTTTCGTTTTCTGCCGCATTTGCGGCAGCCAGCGGCTCGTTTCTTCAGTGCGTCGAGCGATTTCATTTCTGATTTCAGACATTGTCTGCAGATCGTCTTCATGTAAGGTCTCTGACGAGCGCCTTTCCTGAATACAATTTCTGATGTAACCACTACCGAGTTCGATCGGTGTCCGACCATCTCCGGTAACACAGACATCCAGCGAGTTGGCTTTGCATACTTCCGCCGTCTTCCAACCGGCTGCTGTCCACAGCTTGTGGTCCGGCGTGCATTCAATTCCGGCATAAGAAATCGTCCCCTTAAAACCACGACAAACAGCACCTCCGTGCGTGACGAATGATTCTCCGTCCCAAACTTTCACATCCGGTGTAACATCTTGAATCTGGATGAGTCCCTGATCGGTCAGAACGCGACTGCCCTCGGCAAGACAGTTCGTCTTCGATTCGTGCGTCCGCAGACCACGCCCCACGATCTGAGCAAACAGTCCCGGTGACATCGTCGCACGTAATACAGCGATCGCGTCAATGCAGGGTGCATCGAATCCAGTCGTCAGGACGTCACAGTTGACTAGCCAGCGCAATTGACCATTGCGAAAGTTGGCCAGATGTGCCGAACGTTCCAACGGAATCGTTTCGCCGGTGACAACGCCCACGGTTTCAGCAGTGAGGTGTCGCAGACATTCAGCGACACTCTCGGCGTGATGCACCCCGGACGCGAAGCACAGGACGCTGTGGCGATCGTGGCATTTCTCCACGATTTCAGAACAGGCGGCAGTCACGTTGTCATCGGTGTCGAATGCTCGTTGCATGTCGTGGCCGATGAACTCCGAACCCCGCGTCTTGATTCCCGACGTATCAACCTGAGCCAATGCCGCCTTGTTGGTGATTGGGCACAGGAACCCCTCATTGATGAGGTCAGCGGTCTGAGCCTCGTAGCAAATCCGTTGGAACAGCTTGTTCTTTCCGCAGATCGGGCCTTCGCCTGTGCGGTACGGCGTGGCCGTGCAACCAGTAAGTCGAGCCCGAGGATTGATGACCCTGATGTCGGCCAGGAACTGGCCATACATCGTGTCATTGCTGCTGCTCAATAGATGAGCCTCGTCAACGATAATCAGCTCTCGTCGACCGAACTCGTGAGCCTTGCGGTAGACCGATTGAATGCCAGCACAGATAACGTCATCGTCGAACGAATGACGCCTTAGTCCTGCCGAGTTGATACCGACCTTGATGTCAGGCAGAAGAATCTGAATCTTCTCGGCGTTCTGCTCGATGAGTTCCTTTCGATGCTGCAGCACGATGACGCGAGCATCGAATGCACGCGCCTGTTCGACGAGCATCGCAATTACCAGGGATTTTCCCGCCCCGGTCGGGAGTACGACCAACGGTGATCCGGATTCCTGTCGCAGGAAATCCCAGACCGCATCGTGGCTCTGCTGTTGATAATGGCGGGGCTCCATCAGACCAATCCCCGAATACGCTCCGCGGCTTCTTCCAGAATCTCATTGATCTGATCGGTATAGCCTTCGAGGAATCCCGAGTACCCCATTGATCTGACTCTCGTGGCCAGCTCAGACAACCTGAGCCTCACAGGCTTCAGTTCTTCATCACGCTTAGCCTCCTCGGCTTTACGTTCTTCCTCCTGAACTCGTCTCAGCTCGTTGCGCTCAGCTTCATCGACCTCACGCTTTTTGCGTTCCTCAGCTTCCTGCCGTTCGCGTTGTTCCTTCCGCAACTGTTCCAGCTCGGCACGCTCGGCGTCGAGTTCAGCTCGCTCAGTATCCAGCCTGGCTTGATCTTCCTGTCGCTGCTGTTCGGCCTCCTGCCATTTCTTCTCAGCTGTTTTGAAATGAAAATGGAACTCGTTCTCGTCCATCAACTTGAGAGCTTCGAGGTCGACCGTTGCCCCCACGCTGCTGAGCTTTTGCACCCATTCCCGAATCTGCTCGTCACGCCGCCTCTGTTCATCGGCCTCGCGCCGGGCCTTCTCCAGCCGGACGATGTCCACCTGTTCTTTGAGATGCGTTTCGATCGGCTCAATCAGTTCCTTGATTTGCCTGGCCTCACCATCGATGACCCTGTTGTATTTCAGGGCGTCCGCTTTCAAGGTCTTCCGTGTTTTCTCAGTATCGATCCGGCATCGCTTGACTCGGTCATAGGCAGCCCTGGCCGTGTGGTAACCGTCGTCATCGTCGGGGCCGGTCACTGTGATGGCCATGTAGTCATCACGGAACTGCTCG
>JBDOMX010000579.1:0-2982 GCA_039831615.1 Planctomycetaceae bacterium | reverse complement strand
GCAATCCATCCAACCCCTTGCCCTTGGCTGGCTGCCATAACCCGACAATTTCGACGACTGGGTCGTCCGGCTTTGCCTCGGGGATTTCCTCTTCCATCCCAGGCAACTTGGACACGCCAGGCAACTTGGAAAGCGGCCCCATGCTCGCACAACCCGAGCCGATCGCAAGGCTGCAACCCGCCGCACACCACAGACCAAGAATCATACGAGTCGTTTTCATAACACCACCTGTTCGCTCATGCCGTGAAAAACGTTTCTGAAATATCGAACGATGACTGCGATTTTTCATCTTTACCGACTGCGTCGTCGACGAGCGAATTCGATCGTCCGAATGCCCTTGGACGTTGCCCGCGCACGACCCGGTGAGTAGAGCGACGTTGAATTCTCATCATCGTCGTCGTCTCTCTCAACTTTTCCGGATCGATTCGCATCAGGTCGAGGAAACGTACTCCCCGGCGGCAGGAAGAATCGATCGTCACCCACGGACGTCGTCGGTGTGTTCAAGTCGTCGAGAATCAACGGTTGCAAGCCGGAAGCCTCAGATTCAAAACGAGACGGCTCGCTCATTCGCAGGCCGGTCGTTTTTTGCAACGGCTGGGCTTCGGGGACGCTGAAAATCGGACCGTGCATTTCTTCGGCTGCGGATCGCAGGAAGTGCAACCGTTCCACTTCGATCTGCTTGATGATCTCGGAGTCGCCCGAATTGCGAATCACGCGCGGTGTCAGGAAGATCAACAACTCGGTTCGCCGCGTGGACATGGCGTCGTAACGAAACGGAAAACCGATATAGGGCAAGTCACCCAGCCAGGGAACCTTCCGTTCCAGGCGGTCTTCTGTCTTGGTGATCATCCCCCCCAGCACGGCCGTCTGACCATTGGGTACACTGACGGTGGTGCTGATCGCCGTAATGTCTTTCACGGGAGATTGAACCGTGTTTCCGGTCAGTGCGTCGACAAAAATCGTCACACCCTGGCCGTCAAAACTGCTCTTCTCCGCCGAAATCTCCATCACGATCATACCATCGGGACTAATTCGCGGCGTCACCGCGAGAATGATCCCGGCGTCGTCCTGATTGACACCTTGAGTTACACCAGTAGCAGTCTGGTTGACCGAATTGACGATCGGCACCATCTGGCCAACCTGAATCTGAGCCAGTTGGTTATCGAGGGTACGAATCTGTGGACGACTGAGAATGTTCACTTCACGTTGCGACGCCAACGCACGAATCAGCACACTGAGGGATTCACTTCCCGCCGAGAGAACCAGTCCACCAAAGCCCAGTTCCCCATTGGCGCGTCCTAGCGCAAACGAACTCAACGCCTGCCCCACCAGACTGCCAGGGCCGGAGGCCGTGTTGGCACCCAGCGGAATCGACGTGTTGTTGAAATTAAAACCAGGTGTCGATTCCTGTGACAAAATGCCGATCGTCGTCGTCTGCTGTCCGTTGGCCGTCGTCGTGGTGACCGGTGGCGCTTCGACAATATTACTGACACTACTACGATTAAACAGGATCGAATCCTGCACGCCTAACTCGATACCAAACTCATCGCTGTTTTCCAGTTCGACTTCCACCAGCAAGGCCTGAATGATGACTTGCGCCGGGGCCTCATCCAGTCGATTCACTAACTCCAGAATCTCCTCGTAGTACCGAGGTGTGGCACTCAGCAGCAGGCTGTTACTCACCGGCTCGGCCACCGCGATCACTTCGCGCTCCAGCAACTCCACGCTGCTGACCAGGTCCGGGTCGGCGTTCGCCAGGTCACGTTGTGAGGTCAGAAACTGATTAATCGCGTTGGCCACATCGGTCACCGGGCTGTTTTTCAACTTGATGACCGTCGTCTGACGTTGTCGGGTGTCGCTCTCATCGAGTTTCAACAGAATGGCCTCGACAACCCGCAACGAATCACCGGCACCGATCGCAATAATGCTGTTGGTCCGCACGTCGACAGAAAGCCGAAGCGGAATCAGGCCACTGTTGGCGTCATCCGCTCCCACAACCTGCACGCCGACTTGCCCATCCTGATCGTCCTGTGGGAACAGCGTCTCCAACAAGTCAACGGTCGTGCCGGCGTCGGCGTTTTCCAGCGCGAAGACTTTGATTTCCGCAACCGCCTGCGTCGGTTCGTCGAGCTGACGAATCAACTCTTCCACCAATGGATGACTCGCTTCGGGAGCAGTCACCACCAAGCTGTTGGTGCGAACGTTCGCACTCAATCGGATGTCGCTCAGAATACCCGACTGCAACAGACGCTTCGATTTGCCCATCCCAGCCAGAAACTCCAAGACTACCGACTTGCTGTTACGAAGCTCTTGCGCCCCCTGCCCGCCGCCACCTGCCCCCTGACCCGTCGAAACGCTCGGGTCGTAAGCGGCACGCAAGGCGGTGTCAAGAAAATCGGCCAGCTCTTCGGCAACCGCATTATTCAACGGATAAATTTTGACACGATGAACCGTGCCCGTATCCCCTCTGTCGAGTTGCTCAATCAGCTCTTTCATCAGTGGATGACTCTCTTCCGGAGCCGTCACCACCAGGCTGTTGGTGCGAATGTTCGCGCTGACCCGAATGTCGCTCAGAACACCGGATCGCAGCAAACGCCTACCGTTGCCAGTCCCGCTCAGGAATTCCAAGACGACCGACTTGACGTCTCGCAACTCCTGCGCTCCTTCTCCACCACCCGCTCCACCACCTGTCGCCTGCCCTGTCGTCACACTCGGGTCGGAGGCGGCACGCAAGGCCGTCTCCAGAAACTCAGCCAGGTCCTCAGCGACCGCACTCTTCAGCGGGTAGAGTTCGACACGATAAACCAAGTTCGATTTTCCGCTGTCCAGCTTGCGAATCATGCGCGACACCTCGGCCAGGTCCGCCGGCCGGGCATGCACGATCACCGAATTCGTGCGCACGTCGGCAATCACCACCACCCGCGTACCCAGTCCTTCCCGGTCCTCATAGAACGTTTCAATGGTCCCTCGAACCTGCGAGGC
>JBDOMX010000226.1:0-2982 GCA_039831615.1 Planctomycetaceae bacterium | reverse complement strand
CAGCTTCGGCGGTTTTGAGAAACTAACCGACACGAGATCAGCGCCTTGCGTTTCGTCACGCCGTCATTCAGCATTTGAATATGCGGCGAGTCCCGGCGGGCGGTCCGTTTGTCCGAGATCAAATCTTCACGGAGCAGCCTCAAATGAAATCCGAAGAACGAAACCAGCTCAGGAATCGATTCTTCCTGCTGTGCATTGCAGTCTCGCTGAATTGTGCAACCTGCCTCGCGCGAGAGTGGACTGATGCATCGGGTCGGCATCAGTGGAAAGCAGAACTTTTCGCCGCAAGTGAACAGCTGGTCGTGCTTCGTGATCGCAAAGGCGAACTGCAGGCTGTCCAGGTCAGTGAGCTCAGTAAATCCGATCAGGCGTTTGTCAGGAAGTACCTTAGGGAACCAGCCTCACGTGTGAGTCGGGACTTCCAGATGTGGACCATGGCATCGGGGCTGATGATCAAGGGAAATGTTTTGGGTTACAAGAGTGGACCTGTGGTGATTGAGAATCGAAGTGGCGTTCCGTATGTCAATGAAAAGCGATTCCGGGAACTTGATCCCGTGTATCAGGCGATGTTGCCCAAACTGATCGCAGCTACCGAAGACGAGTCTGTTGAATCCGTTGATGACTTTACGACGTGGGCGAAGAAACTGCGACGGGAGAAACGCAGCATCCAGGTCGATGGCGTCCTCCTGAAGCTTGAGAACGGGGATGAATACGCCGTCCCCCTGTTTCTATTTTCAGAAGGCGACCGTGAAGCCCTGGAGAATGGCTGGCGACAATGGAGCGCAGCGGAGGCTACACGTGAGCAAAAAGAACAGGAAGACGTGTTGTTACGAGCGGAGGCTGAAGAACACCAGCGCCGTGAACAGGCAACGGCTCGCAGGAACCAGCAGATTCAATTGATGCAACTCGGCCTGCTGGCAGTGAACGCAGGTGTGACGTCGCTGTGGGAGGTACAGATCGCACCCGGCCGCGGTGTTTACGGTCGTCCCATGAAGGTAGTTGTTCCGGCGAATGACAGTTTGGCTGCCGCACGCACGGCCCTCCAGCGATACCCGGGATATGTCGCAGGACCCAGCCGACAGATCAGCCGGCGCTAGCCCCGACGCTGTTGCCGGGACCAGTCGCACTGAGAAATACACTCGAAATCGCGGCAAAGGATGACGTCTTGAACAGTGCCAACAGGATCAGGATCAGGGACCATTGGCGACTGCGCACCGGAATCCTGCAAGGGGACCTCTTCATGCGTTCGATGACGGCACTACTGGTCGCGGTCAGTTTCCCGGCTTCCCTGTCCGCGGACTCACCCCGTTTGGTGGAGCTCACGCGCGACTTTGAGGCAACCGTGCGTCCGTTCCTGAATGACTACTGCCTGTCCTGCCACGGAACATCGAAACAGGAGTCCCGGTTTGACCTCAGTCCGTTTACCAGCCTTGAAACTGTACGAGCTGATCCTGGGCACTGGCAGTTAGTCCTGACGCGACTCAGGGCGGGCGAGATGCCGCCGGAGGATGCGCCGAAACGTCCCTCCACCGAGCAGCGTGACGTGATCGTGCGGTGGATCGAGGCTCTGCGGAAACACGAAGCAGAAGTGAACGCGGGCGATCCAGGCCCAGTTCCCGCTCGGCGGCTGACAAACACGGAGTACGACTACACGATTCGCGATTTGACCGGCGTGGATTTGCGTCCTGCGCGTGAGTTCCCACTGGATCCTGCGAACGTCGCCGGCTTTACCAATTCAGGCGAGTCGCTCACGATGTCACCAGCACTTTTCAGCAGGTATCTGGCTGCCGCACAGCACGTCAGCGACCATCTCGTCCTGCTGCCCACCGGTTTTATTTTTTCTCCCCATCCTGCGATCACCTGGTCGGACCGAGACAAATTCGCCGTGCGTCGCATTGTGGATTTTTATCTCGCCCGGAAGATCGACTATGCCGAATTTCTGCTGGCCGCCTGGCAGTTCAGGCACCGGGTTGCACGGCAGGAACCGGAATTGACGCTCGACGACGCGGCAGCTGCCCGCGGCCTCAGCCGAAAGTACGTCCAGTCACTGTGGGAGATCCTTCAGGACGGCAAAGACCACCGAGGACCGATCGCCGAGTTACGTCAACGCTGGAACATGATTCCGTCACCACCCGGGGATGCGGCCGAGTTACCTTTGACTGAATGCCGCGCGCTCCGCGACTGGATTGTCGCAGAGCGAAACAAACGTCAGTTTGCCTTTCCGCTCGTGATGATTCCGCAACTGAACCCGTCGACACAGCCTGGCATTCTGTGGAAGAATCGATTGATCGCCGAACACCGGCACAAGGGCACGCTGACCGATGAAGAGCAGCAGGACAATGAGCTCAGGCAGGCCATCGAACGGTTTTGTGACGTCTTTCCGGACCGATTCATGCTGACCGAGCGAGGTCGAATGAACCTGCCGTTTGAAAAGCAAAACAAGGGGCGTTTGCTGGGAGCCGGGTTCCACCTGCAATTTGGCTATTATCGCGACGACGGCCCGCTGTACGAAATGCTGCTCAGCGAAGACGAGAAGGATCAGCTCGACGAAATGTGGCACGAACTGAACTTTGTGACCGATGCCCCCGTCCGACAGTTTCAGGACTACGTTTATTTTGAACGTGCCGAGGGACGCGAAATCATTACCGAAGCGGAATTCGATTTTGCCCGAGGCGAGGACAGGTCGGTGGTGTCGCTCGAGTCGATGGGCAAATTCTCCCGTCTCTATGTGTCGGCGGTGCGAAAACGAGACCTCGACGAACAGGCCGTCGAGGAAATCGCGCAGTATTTCGTCGACCTGTCGAAACGCATTCAGACATACGAACAGGCAAGGGTGGAGGCGGAGCCGATCCACCTGCGGACCCTGTTGCAATTTGCTGCCAAAGCATGGCGGCGACCTCTTGCTGCGGACGAAAGCCGGCAATTGCTGAAAAATTATCGCATGCTCCGTGAGCAGGATGAACTCGGCCACGAAGACGCGAT
>JBDOMX010001026.1:0-2985 GCA_039831615.1 Planctomycetaceae bacterium | reverse complement strand
TCCAGTGGCAAGGCTCCCTCACGGCACCTGTTCAGCAGACTGCTGCCTTCCACGTACTCCATGATCAAAAAAGGACCGTCCGCCGCGCGACCGTAGTCGTAGATCTGCACGATGTTGGGATGGTTCAGGGCCGCAATCGACTTGGCTTCCGTCAGAAACCGATTCACCGCAGTACGACTGCCCGCGGCCTCGCCGAGTATGCGCTTGATGGCCACCTTACGTTCAAGCCGAGTATCGGTGGCCAGCAGCACTTCACCCATGCCGCCTTTGCCCAGCACCCCTTCGATTGTGTAGCGAGCCGACAGATCGACCACTTCCATGGTGTCATCGAAGACGGCATCACCATCCGGGCCACCGCCACCGAATGTCGACTGATCGCCCAGGCTCTGCGTGCCACTGCCAAGTCCGTCGCCGGCAAACGTGGCTTGGTCGCCCAAGCTCTTTGGCGCCGCGTCGTCAGCACCACCCGTGAACGTGTGTTGATTGCCGAGGCTCTTGTCGTCGTCTTTGGCCATGGATCACTCAGCAAAAAGTGGTCGCCTGCACTGGATTTTGGTCAATGCCACGGCTAATACGGTACTGAACCGTAACTTCTAAATCCAACCTTCAGATCTACCCTCAAGGGTTCGGTGGAATTCAACCGCAGGAGGGAGATCTTGCTACCACTCAGCAATTTGTGGTTTCCGATGAGATTTCTTACTCTTTTTCAAGAAATCCACGGCGATGTCGTCGCCATGTATCTAAGGAGACCCAGTACGTTATCGAAAGTCCAGCGCACAGTTGTTGTGTGACCGTTGATTCCAACGGGTTACGCATCGCAATCCATAAAGCTCGCTCAATAAGAAACTCAAGGCGACAGCCCTGCTGACCGCCGCGTTTCAGGATTTTTCTACCCGAGAACAGAGGGAATGTGATGGCCGTCAACATTCAGCATGATCGTTGGTCTGTGTCAGCCGCTGATTTCGCCGTACGCGTCATCGTTCCTGATCTAAAGGGATTCTTTGACAATCTCCCTCTGATCAAGGGCGGCCCGAAGGCGAGATCTTTGGTCATTGAACCAGGCACGCGGGCCCTGGTGATCGATGAAGGAATGCTGGTTGGTGAGGTTCCTGCCGGTTCCTATACCCTGGAGTCTTTTGTCCAACGGCTGCAGTTTTGGCGGAACAAACAGACCACTGTTTTTCTGGTGCGGGCAGAAGACGTCCCCCTGTCGAGCACATTCAAAAATGTTCCCTGCCTGGAGAGCGTGTGCTTCGACCTGTCCTGCCAATGGACAGTACAGATCAACAACATTCTCGAATTCATGGATAACCTGATGGGAGCGCGCGAATCGCTCTCGATCGCGGAACTGCTGAGTCTTCTGACACCCATGGTACAGCAGGCTGTTTATGCGACGGTGGGCAGGCATTCGTTTGATGATGTGCACAGTCCAACGTTGGTCGGATTCCTGAACGATGGTCTGCGTGCAGAAATCGACGTCAAATTTCAGCGGTACGGTCTGGACTTTGTGGATCTTCAAACTGTTCAGGCCACCTGTGACGACGGAGGTTTGCAGGAACGTAAGGGAGACATGTGGCTGGCGAGTCGGGAGACACAACTGCAGCGTGCGGCCAGCGAAGTTGAAAATGATCAGCTTTCAGCGCAGTTGCATGACATTCGTGGCAAGGTGCCGTTGCGCAAACAACTGCGTGACGCTGTCTCCTCAGACAAGCTGAACAACCTACAGAGCAGCGAAGACTTCGCCGATGCACTGCTGGAAATCGACAAAGGAAAGCTGTTGCGCAAAGAGGAGCGGGACTCACTGATCGCCGCGTTTGAAGCGCGCAAGGACGACCGCGAGAATTTGCGTGAACATTTGTTGGCCACGATTGATCTGCAACGGGAGCAGGAACTCGACGAACTGCGTGTGGAGCTGGATCATGCGGTACGACACAAATCACTAGAAAAGGAAATTGAGCTGGCCCGACTGTCGCAGACGAAGGAAGCGCAGGAATGGCGGCACGAACTGGAGCGGGAGAAAGAACAGGCAACGCATCGTCGACAGCAAAAAGCGGACAGCGTTAAAGCGCGCTGGGAACGAGTCCGGGAGGTGCGGCAAGAAAAACGCGACGACTCCTGGGAAACGATTCTGCACGACCAAAAGATGGAAGAGGTTCGGGCCGATCTGGAAGTGGCAAAGGCCGATCGGGCTCGCAAAGTCGCATTGATCCAGTCAGAGCTGAAATCACGACTGGAGTCGGACAAACTGGAAGTTCAGAACCGCCAGCAGGAATGGGAACTGGAATTTCAGGACAAAAAGTCCACCAGCAAAATCGACAAACTGCAGCGTGTCCAGGACATGAACGCTCAGCTCGCTGAACGCCAGCAAAAGATGCAGGTTGAGATGGAGAATCTCAAGGCCGACAGTGCCAGCAAACGCGAGCTGGAACGCATCAACGCCATGAGCAATCTCAGCACTGAAGCGCTGGTCGCCACGGCGAATGCTGACAACGCGGCGCTGCTGGCCGATCTAAAAAAACACGAAGCCACGCAGGATGCCGTCAAAGTTCAGGCAAGTGCTAATCCTTCCGCGGAACTCAACAAAGAGCGTCTGCGGATGTATGAGAAGATGAATGAAACCGAACGATCTAAAGCCGATGCTATCGCTGAAGCATATAAGACAGCCATGCTGGCACAGCAGGGGGATGTGGGGCAGATGATTGGCGGTCTGGCGCAGGCGGCGACGCCTTCGGCCCCCGCTGGATCCCCACCGCTCGCGTCCGCTACAGAAACCTGGCATGTCTCCCTGAACGGACAGCAATCACCTCCACTGCAATTTGGACAGGTACAGCACTACATCCAGACCGGACAGGTCAATGCATCGACCATGGTCTGGAAAACCGGCATGGCCGATTGGATGTCGGCAAATCAGGTACCGGAACTGGCTACGTTACTGACACCATCGGGCGGTCCGTCACCGATGCCCGACCCTGGAGCACCTCCCGG
>JBDOMX010000987.1:0-2992 GCA_039831615.1 Planctomycetaceae bacterium | reverse complement strand
GGATCGGACTGCAAAGACTCCATTCCTTCTCACTCGCATGGGATACCTTCGGCCCCGATGCGTAATTCCTTTTTTTCCATGAAACTTGTGTGGTACAGTGAGCCGGGACGTGCAGCTCTGACTTTACCTGATGCGCCAAGTGCACATCCCAAACGTTGATCGGAGTGAAGGTGCTGGCCGGTCCGGTTGCTCCCATGAATTCTCCCGCGATCACGCGGGCCGTTCCCACATTACCCGGGAGTGCGACTTTGGGAAACTGCTCGTCGCGCAGGTCCTGATATTTCGGTGGCGATTGCTTATTCTGTGCCGGAAGGTTGACCCAGAGTTGAATCATCTCCAGCGTACCGCCGCTTTTCGCGAATCCTCGACTGTGGAATTCTTCATGCACGATTCCTGACGCGGCCGTCATCCACTGCACATCACCGGGGCCGATTGTTCCGTGGCCACCGCTGGAGTCCCGATGTTCAAGCTCACCCTGATACAGAATTGTCACGGTCTCGAATCCGCGGTGCGGATGCTCTCCGATGCCACGTTTGGCTTCGTCGGACGCGAAGTTGTGTGGACCGGCATAGTCCAGCAGCAGGAACGGGTCGAACTCATTTTCTCCTCCGTACGAGAAGAGGCTGCGGACGGGAAAACCATCGCCAACCCAGTGTTGCCGAACGTCCTTCACGACTTGTTTGACTGTTTTCATGTCTCGTTTCCCAAAACGGCACCGATGCAGATCGTTTCCGCCGATCGATGGCGCCAGTACGTCAGGATGCGCGAGTTATGTTGCTGCGTTGTCAATCCCGGACCGGATCTTTTCCATGACCCGGGTCAATTCCTTCAACTCGGCGCGCGTGAGCGCACCGCTAAGTTGTTTGTGGAGTGCCAGCAGCGGATCGTCCATACGCTTGAGCAGCTTTTTGGCTGCTGACGTAATCTCCACATAGACGACGCGGCGATCTTCTTCGCAGCGTCGGCGACTGACCAACCCCTGCTTTTCCAGGCGGTCAATCAGGCCGGTGATCGCAGGGACCACCTGAATCATTCGAGTGCCGATTTCCAGCGAAGGCAGCGGTTTTCCTTCGCCGCGAAGAATCCGCAGCACATTGTACTGCGACGACGTCAGGCCATATTCGCGAAAGAATCTGCCGAACCGATTTTGAAGCAGGTCCGTCGTTCGCAGGACGTTCAGGTTGGCTTCCTGTTCCGGCGAATCGAACGGCAATCTCTTTTTCAAGTCTCGCTGCAGACGGCTTTCGGTCATCTTGCACTTCCCTTCATGTGTTAATAGATTATGCAAAAATAACGGTCATGTCAACTATTGTAAGGTTCGCCGGGTGGCTGGCGTCCCCTGCCTGGCGCCGTTGCTCAGACTGCACGATCAACAGGACTCAGCAGACTTGAACATTCACTCACACTTCCCGTTCATCCCGGCGGCAATGTTTCTGTCCGGCTGCTTTTGCTGTCTGCTCGGGTGCGGTCAGCCTGATTCGGGCCGCTCACAGATGCCTTTGCCGATGATGACTGTTGCCCAGCCGGTGCGAAAGCAGATTGTCGAATGGGATGCCTACACCGGTCGGCTTGAGGCCATCGACTTCGTGGAAATTCGCGCCCGTGTGAGCGGTTACCTCGAGTCCATTCACTTTGACGAAGGACAGATGGTCAGCAAAGGTGATCTGATGCTGGTCATCGATCCTCGTCCCTTTGAAGCGGAATTGCACGGCGCGAAGGCCACGATGAGGCAGTCGGAATCGCGAGTGGAGCAGTCCAAAGCTCAATTGGAAGAAGCGAAGGCTCAGCAACTTCAGTCCGACGCTCAGTTGCAACTGGCAGACGCCCGGGTGAAGCGGGCTCGAACCCTGAAGGCACAGAACGCGGTGTCGGCCGAAGAACTTGATCAACGAGAGGCCGAATATCTTCAGGCAGAAGCCGATGTTGAAGCCAGCAAGGCGGGCATCAGTTCGGCGGAGGCTGCGATTACGACGGCCATGGCAGCGGTCGAATCGGCGCAGGCGGGAATCGAAACGGCCCAATTGCACCTCAGCTACACGCGCGTCCACGCGCCGGTCACCGGGCGGAGCAGTCGCGAACACGTGACCGCAGGAAATCTCGTTAGCGGCGGGACGGCGACGTCAACGTTGCTGACGACGATCACGTCCGTCGAGCCCATCTACTGCACTTTCGACGCCAATGAGCAGGACGTATTGAAGTATGTCCGCCTGGCTCTCTCCGGGCAACGGGAGAGTTCTCGCGTGGCGAGGAACCCGGTTTATCTCGGATTGGTTGACGAAACCGGTTTTCCTCATGAAGGACACATGGATTTTGTTGATAATCGCTTCGATGCCGATACCGCGAGCATGCGTGCTCGCTGTGTGTTTCCCAACGGCGATGAGGTGTTGGTTCCAGGAATGTTTGCACGCATTCGGATTCCCGGCAGTGCGGCCTACGAAGCATGTTGATTCCTGATTCCGCAGTCGGCACCGACCAGTCATCGCAGTTTGTGTACGTCGTTGTCAATGATGTGGTCGAACGCCGCACGGTGACGCTCGGCCCGATCGTGGATGGCTTGCGCGTAATCCGTAACGGCCTGACCGGGGACGAGTCGCTGGTCATCGAGGGATTGCTGCAGGCACGGCCTGAGATGAAGGTGAACACCAAAGACGGCACGATCGAAATCGTCGAAGACGGGCTGCCGGACGACTACACGCCCCTTCCTCCGGAGAAGTGGATTTCTCCGGTCCCCGACCCGCTGCCGGAGTCGGATGCCGACGCGATGACTGAGCCGGAAGGTGAGGCATCGTGAAGTTTCCTCATTTTTTCATCGAGCGGCCGATCTTTGCGACGGTCATTTCACTCATCATCGTCCTTGCTGGTGCCGTCTCAATCGGCATACTGCCAATTGCGTTGTACCCGCAAGTTGCTCCACCAATGGTCACGGTGACGTCCAGCTATACCGGGGCATCGGCTAACACGGTTTCTTCGGTCATTACCAGACTGATCGAGG
>JBDOMX010000846.1:0-2997 GCA_039831615.1 Planctomycetaceae bacterium | reverse complement strand
CAGTCGCGACAGTTACAGCGAGTAATACAACGGGACCGAGATCTGTAACGCCGGTCGTTCCGGATCGATGTTGATTGGCGTGACGTACATTCGAAATGTGGGACCTGCCGACTCCAGACGGAAGCGGCAGATACCATGAACCCGTTTGAACCATCCGCTGCGAAAAGTGAGCCGAATCCAGTCGGAGTATTCTCCCGGAAGCAGAGGAATCGTTTGCCCGCAGACAGTGAGGACCGCGCTGTTTTTTTTTGTGTCGAGCTGTACGCTGAGACGGACTTCAAGTTCCGATGGTTCACCATTTAATTCGCCCGGCGGACCAGTCAGGCTCGTCTCGATCTGATTGTCGACCGGAGTGACATGCGTCCAGACACCGCCGGAACTTTCGTCGCACTCCGCCTTGTTCGACGAGAACATCGTGAATGTTCCCTGCGTCCCGCGCAGGTCGGGTGTACACATCGCTGACAACGAAAGTCCGAAGAATTTTTCCGGTGGAAATGTGATCGGCACACGGAGAACCGTGCTGAAAATGCCGTGCTCCCCGAGCACTTTCCAGAACGGCTGGCTCTTGCGAAGCATGCGGACCGGTGAGCCCCCCAGGCCAAACCGGGACAAGATCGTACGGTCGCTTGCGGGAGCGATTTTTGCCGACGACAGCTCCGGCAGGTAGCTGCGAAGGTCACGGTTCAGGAAGTCGAAGACGTTATGTTTTCCGGGGTTGACGCCCGTCATAAACGACGACCAGGCAACGGGAGAGATGGGCGGTAAAGTCGTCTTCAGGTCGGTCAGTGTGCCGCGATCCTGCAGCTTCCTGAAATGCGGGAGCCGATTCTCATCAATTAACCGGCGGGCCCGCTGAGGGTCCAGTCCGTCCAGCCCAACTACCACGACGCGTTTGGCACCACCACTCACGCCTGTTCGGAGACGCCGGATCCACTGCAGCACAATGCGGATTGGCCACGTGGCGAGCGACAGCATCAACAGAGCGATTGCTGCAAACAGCACAAAGAATGAGCTCAGGAACGTGAACCCGGCGCCCGGACCAATATAGGCAAGCGTTGTGCTCGAGGGCCCCAGCACTGATTCCAGAAAATGACAGGCCGCCGGAATCATCTGCTCGACATCTGTTCGTGATCAGACCTGGTTTTGATTTACTGGAACCCCACACCATTGAGTTGTGATTCCTCTGTCCGAAAAGCGGACAGGAATCGTGACTTTACCATGCGCCCGACGCTTCCACAACCAGATCTCACACGGTTCAGTGCACGGGTTAAGCGCTCTCTTCTGCTCCGGCGAGATCGTCTTCTGCGAAAGAAACAGCGCGTTCGCCGGTCCGGCGGGAACCTGTCAGTGGTGACCCCGGCTCATCCAGTCGGGTGGTTGTCGCACCGTCGGATTCCATAAAGGCTGCCTGTTCTTCTTCCGGCCGATTCAGATCGGTGCCGATGCGATGGCCGGGCAGCCACAATGTTTCCACATCGCGGCTGGCGAATCTTTCTGCCAGATGCTGGTGGCACGTGAAGAACAGAATCTGCTGACCGCTGCGGGCTAACTCGAGCAGACAATCGAGCGCCGCGTCGGTTCGTTCCTCGTCGAAGTTGACAAACAGATCGTCCATGACCATCGGCAGCTCGATGCCGCGGTCTGCGAATTCTCTGGCCAAAGCGAAGCGGATGGCGAGGAACAACTGTTCCCGTGTTCCGCCACTGAGCTGCTCGACACGAAATGTTCGATTGTACTCATCGTCGATGCACAGAAAGTCTTCGCCCAATGGAGCCCAGATTTTGTGGTAACGGCCGGATGTCATCCGATGGAGATACGATGACGCCATGCGCAGCGTGCCCGAGATGTTGTCCATTTCGAATCGTTCGCGCATTTGCTGAACGGCATCCTGCTCATACCGCAGAGCATACCATTCTTCCGCGGCCCGATGAATGTCCCATGCCAGCTGGGCGCGTTTAAAGTACTGCTGCTGCGAACCGCGGGAGGACTCCAGCAGTTGAATCTGTTCCTTGAGGCTGCCGACGGTCTCATGAGCAGAATTCAGAGCCTTCTCGACATCTTCCAGTTCCAGTTCCAGCAGTTGAATCGACTGGCGTCCGTTTTGAGGATCGAAACGGCTAAGGTCATCTTCCACGATGGCCAGTTCCGGCTCTGAAAAAGCGATTTCGTTGAGTTCCTCTGTGGCGCGTTTGAGCTGTTCCTCAGACGCACGACGCTGCCTGGTCGATTCGAGCTGCTGCGTCAGTTCTTCCCTGGACAGCACGCCGCTGCGCGCGAACACGCCCCCGCGACGAAGTTCGGCGGCTTCGACCTGGTGCAGTGCCAGGGCTGACTGACGCGATTTTTCATCTGCTTCTTTGGTCAGTCGATCCCGTTCCACGCGATCGCGTTCATGTGACTTCAGCTGTTGCTGCCAGGCCGTCAGGACCTCCAGCGGACGGTCATAGTTCAGTTGACCGCCTGGTGACACCTGCTGGCCCAACTGCCGGACTCGTTTCCCCATGCCGTCAAACATCCGCCGCAGTCCTTCGACTTCGGGAGCGGAATTGCGCCACTGAGTCTGCAGCTCACGGACTTCCTGGATCGTCTGCCACCAGTCGAAGGCCTCCTGAACTTTGACTGTCTCTTCCATTCCCAGCGCTTCCAGCATGCGGCACCATTCCTGCCGACGTTCGTTCACCGCCTGCTGAGCCGATCGAAAACGCTCTCTCAGTGTCGCGAGACGTCGCCGCCGCCTGGTGGCCTGTTCCTGCCGCCGCGCTATCCGCTCCAGCTCTGTAATGTGGCGCGAACACTCACCGATACATTCCACCAAATGAGCAGTCGACGATTGTCCGGAATCCATCTTCATCAAGTGCTGGCCGGCGATTCCCTGGGACTGCATGCGCTGAATGCGGTCGTGGACATTTGTCAGTCGCACTTCAGCCTGGCGAGCTTCATCGTTGAGATCGTCGAGCTGGATGCCGGTTTTGCGATCAAAATAATTTCGCATGCCAT
>JBDOMX010000106.1:2476-3003 GCA_039831615.1 Planctomycetaceae bacterium | reverse complement strand
TGATGTGGTGGTTTCAAACTGTGTCTTGAATCTCGTTCAGAAGACGGATCGACGACACTTGTTTGAGGAACTTTACCGTGTGTTGAAGGCTGGGGGACGCGCGGTCATCAGCGACATCGTGTCAAATATAGATGTTCCCCTGGACTTGCAGAACGATGCGCAATTGTGGAGTGGCTGCATCAGCGGCGCGTTTCGAGAAGACCAGTTTCTGGAAGCTTTTTCTGACGCCGGATTTCACGGAATGCACATTGTGTCGCGGCAGGCCGAGCCTTGGGCCGTGGTCGAGGGGATCGAATTCCGCAGTGTGACCGTGGAAGCTCACAAGTCGCAGCCGATGGCAGGCGAGAAGCGCCAGGGGCAGGTGATCTATCACGGACCGTGGAGAGCGGTCATTGACGATCTGGGGCAAAAGCTGTTTCGGGGCCAGCGAATAGAGGTCGCTGCAGAACCGTTCAGCAGGTATTGCTGTCCGCCATATGCTGGTTGCATGACGACGATCTCAAGTGAAGGAGATGCAAGCGACGCCC
>JBDOMX010000106.1:722-2466 GCA_039831615.1 Planctomycetaceae bacterium | reverse complement strand
ACCAGCGGCGGCCTCACGATCATGCCGAGCGGCGACTGTTGCGGGCCGGATCATTGCTGCTGACGCAGGTCCCGCAAGTTTTCAGGTCAGGCATGATTCCCCGGACACGTCCCTTCACGAACTGAAGCTGGACCTATTTGGGCCGGCTGCTGCCAGGGTATCCCCCGCCGGGAAATCCGCTGGCCGGTCCACCACCTTTGGGAGAACCACCGCCACCACCGAAGGGGAAGCCTTGCGGAGCACCCCCTGCGGAATCCCCACCCTGCGCGCCTCCGTAGCCGCGCATCATGTCTGATACGGAATTGCGCTTCCCGTTCTTTCGTCGGAGCGGACTTCCGCGGCCGCGACGTGAACTTCGGCCACCTTCCTCATCGCCTCCCATGCCCATGTCATTAAGCCCTTCCAATTGACCGAGGTCATCTCCCGAGTCTTCCGCCTCTTTCAAATCTTCATAGTGGTCGAAGAATCGTTTCAAACGAGCTTGGGCCTCTTGTTCTGCATCACGACCGGACAGTGAGTCCAGCGTAACGAGCTTGCCCGTATGATCGATGATCAACGCTTCGTCGGGCAGGCCGATGCGGCCTTTTTGTTTTCTGGTCAATCGAAGTTCGGGATGAAGTTCCGAATCGAGAGGGCGCGCCGTGAGCGTATCGACCAGCATGTCTTTGGTTGTGAATTCCACTTCTTCGTTCAAAAATGTCGAAGCAGCGGGACGCACGACCTCAGTATTCGCTTTCCCACCAACGAACTGGCCGAGTTGTACGTCGAGCGCGGACTGAATCATCGTGCCAGAGTCAACGCTCCATTGGAAAATGTTGAGTGAGGCGTTCAGCGATCGCGGATTGACTTTGGTCAGGTAGTATTCTGTGTCTTTGGCGACGACGACTGGCGTGGACAAGTTGCTCCAAGGCGTCTGGCGGAGTGGGCCTTTTGCGCTTTCGGCATCTTCCAACTCGTCGAGAGGTCGATTGTAGTTGCGATTGCGGATGACAAGTCGGACCCGATACGTGTAGGCGTTACCCGCTTCGACAGCGAAATCGATGAAGCGAAACAGTAACAGATGGCCGGCTGCGGATAGACGCTGTTTTTCCTGGGCCCCCGTCCGTGTTTGAGCCGAGGATGTACCGTAAACCTGTTTTTGCATATCTCGCATGAAATCGGCGCCGCCGGCTCCGGACATGACATCGCTCTGGGCTGTCTTAATGTCCACCATCATGCCCGAGAATCCGCCCTTAACGACTTGATCCTTCTTCTTGTCCATCTGCTCCTCGTGTCGTTTGAGAATCGCCTCATTACGTTTTCGCAACAACTCTCGCTCGTCTTCGCTGAGCTCGAACGAATCCACTCGCGGATGGGACGCCTTCTTCTTCCAGATTCCTGTGAGTCGGGCCGGCAGCGGCATGACGACCGTTGGGTCGGTTATCCCGTTGGGCACGACGTCGGTTTCGAATGACGAGGTTTGCTGCAGAATGTCTTCCGCGGTTTGCATGTCGACCGGTTGCCAGTCACCGCTCCAGGGATTGGGGCCCGCCACGGCCGTCTTTCGCTCCAGTTGGAAATCGATCAATTCCACGAGCCGACTGGTGGGATACGTGTTGGGAAGTGCCAGGGCACTGCGAATTTCATTGCCTTGCTTTTTGATCGGGAACACACCGCGGACGGAAACGTAGCGTTCCCCGCGGCCGTTTTGCACAGTCATCATACTCTGGTTGCCAGCTCCGAGTCCGGCCGGACCTGCCGAGTC
>JBDOMX010000106.1:0-712 GCA_039831615.1 Planctomycetaceae bacterium | reverse complement strand
CAATGCTGTCTTCGGCTGCGTCAACGGTGGCTCCGAAATTTCCACCGAGTCCCGAATCTGCGTCTCCGCCAGGTGCTCCGGCGGCCGCCAGGCCGGCTGAGGCCGAATTTCCCGCTCCGCCACTCGGAGTCGTACGACGTTGGAAGTCATCGTCATCATCGATCTCCGGATCCAACCCTTGCTTAGTCGGTGCGTCGGGGTCGTCTGTCTGAAGCTGATCGTCAGTATCTCCGCCACTGCGCAGTGACAACAAAAGTTTGCCCGAGTCGGCCAGCAAATCTTCGACCGGATAGAGTTTGGGTTCGCGACTCTTTTCAATCGGACGGTAGAGCGGGAATGACATTTCGGTGGTGTATCGATAGGGGGCCAGATCCAGAGGTTGAAAAAGATTTCTGGCCGTTGTTTCAATGTCGGTCATCGAAACCAGTTGCGTCTTCTCCTCATCCGGCCAGTCATTATTGTTGATGATGCGCTCGGTTGACGTGACGACCTGCTCCTTGATTTTTTCAGGACTGGTCTCTTTGAATGCCTTCCAATGCGATGAGAATAAAATGAAGACGGAAACGATCCCAAAGAGACCCAGTCCCAGCTTTTCGCCATGGCTCACGGCGAACTGCTTGTAATTCATGTTTTTTAGACCGGCCAACACATTTTTCATGATCGACTCCTGCAAACTCGTGTGCCCACATCCTTCAACGGATGTGACAAGGCG
>JBDOMX010001131.1:0-3003 GCA_039831615.1 Planctomycetaceae bacterium | reverse complement strand
CGCCTGAGGGCGTTCGATCTACTACCGGCCACCGTGGGTTTGCCTGCTTCGCTACGCTCCGCAGGCAAACCCACGGCACATGGATCTTCCGATATCTGTCCTTCTGGCAACATACAAGGGCGTGACATGGGTCGCCAATTCCGAAACACGCCGGACGGTTCGACATTGGTCACGAACACAATTTCGGTGCAGATCGCGAACGGAGGGCCTTGATGCCATCGAACGGATTGCACTCCTGGCAGGCTACCAGGTGGCTCAAACTGCGGTCGGTGAATTCCACCGCTGCGCTTAGCGACAATTCCTTGCGGCGAGCGGTCGATGGAACCGACGCGAGTTTCAGAGACGACGACATGCAATCGGTCTGCGCGACCTCAGCAGGTTGCGACACGATTCCCGACCGAGAAAAAGGGTGACGTTTTCTGAGACGGTTCGGACCGTGTCTTAGCCGCGAACCGAACCCTGGATGTCATTGGTGGTCTTGCGATTGGGAGACTTGATTCTCGTTTCGGTCGTCCAGCTTGACTGTTCAGTCAAATGTAACGCTCACGGAGACGCGCTAGCTTTTGCTCGAGCGCATGACGTGGATTACCGCCACTGTCGTGTGCTTCTTCCACAGCAAGCATGATTGAGGGATAGTTATCGAAGACCGCTAACCCGCCACACTCGGCCGCCCACATCCGTGTGAGTTCTTTTGATGGCGGTCCTTTTGGGGGGTCGTACGTCTCTTGGGCCATCGGGACAAGAGCGCGAATGCTGATCAACGGGTTCGTGTTCTCGCGAACCGTGGGATCGATCACCTGCCCGTACTTTCCTGGCAAGAGCGAAGTCCCGGATGCCATCTTGATGGGTGGCGGTATTCCTCGCTTCCGGCGCCCGTGGCTGGGTACTTCGATGCTGTCTTGAGTTCGTTTCTTTCGCGCCAACCGGCGTTCGTCCTGATGAAAGGCACGAGCACTCATCAGCGCATGGCCGTTGATCCACGTACAACCATCGTCGGGAAAAGTCTGCCCGTGGTCGAGTGCGACAAACGGTGTCGCCGCCAGGTTGCTATCCGCGAATTGCTGCAGCGTGACGAGCATGCGGTCTGTCTTGTTCCGACGGCTCCGTCCATGGGCGAGCCGACCGATCAAGTGATACAGCACGTCCGCCGAAACTTTGGCACCGACCGCCAGATGCCGAAGACTGAGCAGATCGAGCGATTCTTTCACGATGGCCGCGGACGAGACCAGCACGTTTGGTCCTTCCCCTTCCGTGTCGAACCAAATCTGCAATGCCTCCCGGTCTTCCTCGTTGCCGTGAAATGGCCTGACCGTTGCCGACGCATTTCGGGCTGCATAAGCCTGTCGCAGTCTCTTCACAATCGGATCGACAAGGCGATTATGTACCACGACGAGCGTGTTCGCCTCGTAAGGCTGAGGCAAGCCGAGTTCGTTGAAACTGTTGAGCGGTTGAAAAAAGAGCTTTAGCAGTTGCACGACCGCCTCTTCGGTCTCGGACGGATAGTGCAACGCTTGAGCCGACGGAAAGATTCGCACGCCGAGATCAGGTAGAATGCCTCGCCGAATCGATTCGGGGAAACTATGCCTCGGCGATCGGCAGTTCCATGCTTTGCCGTACCACTGCGAACCGGCGGCGAACACGAGCGGCACCTGCTCGGCTCGCGCCGACACGACGGGCTCTTGAAACGCGAGCGGTTGCCGCCGCTGAGCTTCGTCGCAGAGGATCACTTGGACGTGGCGGTGCAATTCCTCCTGGTAACGCTCGATCTGCCGGACGCTCGTAAACATCAGCGCCGGTTCGAGTACGACACGCGCCTCGCCACGAGTCGCTGTCGAGATGCCGATCTTCTCCCGCGCGAACACCGGATAGTCCCGCGGGATCGCGAACGCCGCATCGCCGCTGTGCGACTCGATTTGCTGAGTCGCGTCCGGCGCGGGCGGCAACGTCAGCAGCTCGGTCGCGCCGGACGGACCTCGCACCGTGGTGGCGAGTGACGCCAGGACTTTCACCACATTGGCGAGCATCTTCTCGTCCGAATCGGCAGCGCTCAGTCCGGCATCCTGGAGGTAGTCATCAATGACGCGGTGGGCCCCGTCCTCGCTTGCTGGCCGCTTGTTGAATAGTGCGTTCCAAGCCTTCCTGGGAAAGAAGGTCTGCATGAACTGCTTATCCATCCGACAGAGCGCCAACCGCAGCCGGTTGATATCCTTCTCCGAGAGCGCATAAGGTGGCGTTCGGAGTACACGCCGATGTCCCATCCCTTTCCCGCGGACTTTGTCGGACAGGTGATACGCTTTCGCCGTACAGTACGCGATCTTCCCCTTCATCAGTTGGCGCTGCTGCAGCCGGATGCAAGCTTGCATCAGCACGCCCAGCGTCAGCGTCTTGCCGGTTCCGGGAGCGCCTTGAATGAAGAACGAGGTCGGCGAGTTTGGTCCGTCCGTCAGCGAGGCGGCGGTCCAAATCAAGTGGGCGAATTGATGATCGTAGAGTTTTTTGCGATTGACCTGACGCTTGTTTCCACTGATTTCACGAAGCAGCGTCCATAGTTCTTGCGCAAGATGGCGGTGGAACTCGGGAGCGGTTGCAAACCGGCGCGACACGAACTCGTCGGCCGACGGCGGCGGATAACGGCTCTCCGTGTTTTCGGACGGCGGGAACACTTCGGCCAGGAAGGACGTCAGCTTGCGGTACAGAGACGCAAATGCCGGAGTCGGAACTCGATTGTTGCCTGCTCCCTTGAGGATGGCAATGGCTGGCCGCACGGTCGGTGTTTCCTTGGAGAGGTACGGCGGGCGAATCGGCGGGACGAACGTGCAATCCCTGGATGGTTTGCGAGCTCCGGGCCTATTATCATACGATTCCCTGGGCTTCTGCAACGTAAGCGTTCACGGGTTGTTTGGAAAAACAGGTAAAAGTGACCTGGCCCTTGTAGAACGAATCGGCGACAACATTTTGCATGTCGCTTGAGATCACGGAAGAATTACTTGCACAACAGCCACC
>JBDOMX010000522.1:0-3011 GCA_039831615.1 Planctomycetaceae bacterium | reverse complement strand
GGCTCCCAGAACCTGCCCGGTGATCATCACCACAAATCCTGGAAGATTCTGATTGCACGTTCCCAAACCGTAGTTGAGCCAGCTGCCGACACTGGGGCGACCAAAGCGGCTGAAGCCGGTGAGCAGAAACATTTGCGCCGGACCATGATTGAATTCGTCTGTGTGCATGGTGCGGATGAAAGCAAGTTCATCCGCGACGCCTTTCAGATGAGGCATCATGTTGGAAATGGGCAGTCCCGATTCGCCGCTGGGAGTGATCTGATACCTGGACTCGTCGCGCGTGCCCAGGAGTTTGGGAAGATCGCGAACGAAGGCGAACTTACCGGATTCAAAAAGGTCCCTCGGGCAGTCCAGCCCTTCGCGGCGCTGCAGTTCCGGTTTGGGTTCAAACAGGTCCAGATGGGAAGGTCCTCCCACCATGTGAATGTAGATGACGCTTTTCGCCCGTGACGCGAAATGCGATGCCTCGGCTGCCTGAGGCGAAGTGTCGCGTTGCAACAGGTGGGCCAGCGCAAATCCACCGAGGCCATAGCCAGCCCGCTGGAAAAGCGTCCGACGTCCGAATGTTGTTGGCGTCATGGACATGATGGGAGGAATTCGAATTCGACTGGAAGTCAGGGAAGATCTACTGAGTCATCGTCTCGTCGAGATTCAGGATGGTGTTCGCCACGGCGAACCAGGCTGCGATCTCTGCCGGATCATCGTATCGGAACGTCATTTCCGGAGCTCGCATGTTCATTCTGGCGTTGATCTGTTGCGGATCGTGAGCCAGCCTGATGCGTTCCTGATCGAGGAGTTCCTGAAGAATGGCGACCTCCTGGACTGTGGGTCTTCTGGCGACAGCGAGAGTCATGGCTTTATGGATTCGCTGGACATCTGTGTGATCCGAAGATTCGCTCAGGACCCGATCTGCAAAGGCCAGTGCCATTTCGCCGTACGCTCGGTCATTCAGCAGTGTGAGCGCCTGTAATGGCGTGTTGCTGCGGCTGCGCTGAACCGTGCAGCTGCCGCGGTCCGGAGCATCAAACGTGGTGAAGCTGGGATAGGGAGCTGCCCTCTTGCAAATGACATAGATGCCTCGACGAAAGCGGTCTTCGTCATGGGCCGCGGTCCATGACGGCTGATTTCGACCCACACTGCGCCACACCCCATTGGGTTGATAGGGCATGATCGGTTCACCGTACATTTTCGTCGACAGCAGTCCGCTGATCGCCAGGGCGTTGTCTCGAATGGCTTCGGCCGGCAGGCGAAATCGTGGCCCGCGTGCCAGAAGTCGGTTGTGCGGATCCTGCGAGCGCCGTTGCGAGTCACCGGACGTGGCCTGACGCCACGTCGCCGACATCACAATCAGTTTGTGCATGTGTTTCATCGACCAGCCGCTGGAAATAAACTCGGCTGACAGCCAGTCGAGCAGTTCCGGATGGCTGGGAGCGTCCGCCTGAGTGCCGAGATCTTCCGGAGTGGTCACCAGTCCGCTTCCAAACAGGTCGGACCACCAACGATTCATGGTGACCCGGGCGAACAGCGGATTGGACGGCGACGTCAGCCAGCGGGCGAGTTCCAGACGATTGCCGGTTACCGGTATGCTCACGGGGCCGGAAAGTGACTTCGGTGTCCCTGGCGACACACGCGCACCCGGCCGCTCATAGTCGCCTCGAGTAAAAATAAACGTATCTCGTGGTTTCTCCATTTCCACCATCACCAGCGTGGTGTCAGGTTCGAGTTGGTCCAGCCGCCTGCGTAATTCTGAAATCTGCCCATTCAATGCGGAAAGCTGCGGGTGCCGCGCTGCAAATTCTCGCTGCAGTGCCGTCCGCTGTTCTTCCGCCGGGGACTGACTGCGGGATGCCTCCACCAGTTCGGTTCCCACGTCGATCGTCGAAGGATCCGCACAGGTCAACGCCAGTCGCGGGCGGCCAATACTCTGGCTTCCCTGAACCAGGGTAACCTGCAGTTGATCGCTGGCGTGTGTCCGAGTGATCGGGGAAGAGAACGTCAATCGGGCCCAGTGAGGCTGACCGTACTGCGGCCCAATGGACCAGGCCGTGTCTTCATTGTCGTCAATCACGCCTGAGATATGGCCACCTCGCGCGGAATAGTCTGCCTGTACAGATTCAATCGCCACAGGCTGGCTGCGACCATCTCTGACGATCTCGCAGCGCATGGTGCGGAGTTCGAAGTCTGGTTCTTTTTTGTTGACGCGTCCTGGTCCTTTTCCCGGAATCGATCTGTCCGTAAGCGTTTCGAGACGCAATGCGGTGACAGCCTGGTCCGGCAACAGAATGACGAGAGTGTGCGTGACCTGAGCAGTCGTCTTACCCGTCACCAGCGCAGAACCGTCTTCCCGAATTGTAAAAGTCTCCTTGCCTGTGGTAGTGGATGATTCCGGTGGAGCAATCGTCCACGTGTCGGCAGGAACATGGGCGCGTACTTTGGCCAGCCATGATTCGTAGTGCGTCGAGTTCTGCCGGATGAGCTGCTCACGTTGTTCTCTGAGGCCTTTGATCTGCTGCTCCAGCTGGCGCTGCAGGCCCGACGTCTGATCGTCCAAAGGCAGGTCCATGGAGGGGCCGTAGAAATCCCAGGTCACTCCGGTTGTGTTTTTGACTTCGAGCGGACTGTTGTTGAAATAGGCAAAAAAATGATAGTAGTCTTCCTGGGTGAACGGGTCATATTTGTGATCGTGGCATTGAGCACATTCCAACGTGACGCCCAAAAATGCAGTGGCCGTTGTATTGACCCGATCGACAATCTGATTGACTCGATTGGCTTCCGGATCAACTCCGGCTTCCACGTTGCAGGTGGTCATCCGGTGAAATCCGGTGGCGATTTTTTGATCGACGGTTGCATTCGGACGCAGATCGCCTGCCAGCTGATCAGTCACGAAGACGTCGAACGGCATGTCGGAGTTGAAGGCTCGAATCACCCAGTCGCGCCAGGGCCAGTTGTCGCGGAGCTGATCGGCCTGAAAACCATTGCTGTCCGCGTAGCGTGCCAGATCCATCCGCGGG
>JBDOMX010000380.1:0-3019 GCA_039831615.1 Planctomycetaceae bacterium | reverse complement strand
CCAGGCGCTCATTAACGAACGTGTACTCCGCCGTGAGCAACTCAAGAAGGCTACGATCTGTCTGCAGCTGGCTCTCGAGAAACAGTACTGTCTCCCGCTCCATGTCGACTCGCAGGTTCTCATCGAAGTCAAAAAAGACGTCGGCGTCAGGCGCCACCCCTCGGATGCGGCGAAGCTGTAACCATTGACTGGCGAAGTTGTCGACAAGAGCGCTCGCACGAGGGTCACTCAACATCCGCCGGACCTGCTGTTCAAGTACATCCGGCGTAGTCAGGCGCCCCTCTTCAGCAACCGCTAACAACTCTTCGTCCGGAATACCGCTCCACAAAAAAAACGACAGACGAGACGCGAGCTCTATATCTGTGATGTCGTACGCCGTCCCGGCCGCGATATCGACAGGGTCACGTTCAACACGAAACAGAAACTCAGGTGCCACCAGCAGTCGTTGAACCACTTTCTGAATCCCGCCCTCGAAACCGCGTTCGCTCAGCCCCGCTTCGTAGAAACGCATGAGCGGCGGAATATCGTCATCGGTCACGGGACGCCGGTAGGCCCGCCTCGCCAACGCAGTCACGATCTCGGTGGCACATGTCACCTCGTCTGCACCACTCTCCGGGTGACACGTAAACAATTCACGACGGCTGGCCGTATCACCTGGACCAGCCGCGTTGTAGGGCCCCGCAATCTCCACACGCTCGACGGCAGCATTCCCTTGATAGAACCCTAGTCCGCTCAGCGAGAAACCCGACAAGCGACGTTCGAGAATTCCCGTCGGTTCAGTTCGCGCGTCAACAAACGACACGCCAACCACGCGCATCCCCGCCTTCGCGGGAAACCGAACAACCAGGCCTGCATCTGCTTCATTCGAGACGTAGTCTTCCCACGCCAGATCGCCGCGAATCGTTCCAAAGAAACTGTAGGCTGATGGATAGCCAAATCGATCAGCGTCGCCAATGGTGAATTGTTCGACAAGCGCTCCGTCAAGACGCACCTCGATCTGGTGGGACCGCCCCATGCCGATGATGTAGTCATAGATCATCCGACGGAGATCAATCTTGACTTCGTACTCACCATCGAGCGGAAAGTAGTGACGAATCGCCATGCCACCTCGCGAACCAAACGGGAGGTCCTCACTAGTGCGATCGTCTTGATATTGCAGTCTCGGACTACTGTACGTGGCGGCGCCGTAGCCAGACCCTATCGTGGTATCACCAACTGCGAGCCGGCTAATCCGGTTCGCAGCGACAAGGTAGCGATCGAAAAGCGCCGGCGATACCGAGAGTACGTCCCCGTTCGTATCGAAACCTTGCTGGTCCACGTTATCTACCGGAAACAGTAGCCAGCGCTCATCGACCTCAAGAGCAAGCAGACTCTGGACGGCATTGATGTACTCGGCTGAGGTTAAACGGCGGACCACTGAACGCCCTGGATTCGGGCTGGCCGCCGCCGCCGCGTCAAGTTGCCCTTCGAGCCACGTCACGAACAGGTCGTTTGTCACACGGTCCGGGCGCGGTCGGCCGAGTGGCGGCATCATACCGAGCCGCAACTTCCGAGCTACCGTTTCCCACATCGCCGCGTCGGCGCCCACGTCAGTCACGTCGAGGTGTTCAAAGGCAAACGGCACGGTCCCCTGGCCGCTCATCCTCTCGTTGTGGCAACTAACACAATACTGATCGAGCAGCCCCTCATACGCAGGTGCCTCAGAACGCGCACTTGCAGCAGGCTGTCGATTCGGGACGGGGCCCTGACCAGCGGCCGAAACTGCCACCGCAACGACTACGGCAACATGGGCCAAAATAAACACACTTCTCATGAACTGTTCATTGTGGCGAGGCTGTCCACGCCTGTCAACGTGAGTCGTTCTACCGGCATTGCAGCCCAAAAACACTGGCTCCGGAACGTGCACTAGAGCGTAAACCCTCGCTCGTTATGCCGGGCGACCTGGAAACAGAAACCGAAAAAACAGTGCCCCCCTGCTGCTCGAGGCGTGATACGTTTAGCGATTCGCACGGAGGCGAACTGCATGACACTTCGGACCCGACGGCGCTTTCTCAAACTCGGAGCGGTACTCGGCCCAACCTTCGCTGCGTTGCAGCCGTCGGTACTATTCGGCCAATTGCAGGATGCCGCCCGTACGCTTGGTCGTGGGGTCAGCGCTTACGGTGCCCGCTCTCGATTTGAAACCGCGGTGCGGCTTCTGCGAGATAGCCGACACCCCGAGGCATCGAGCAGTCAGACACCGCTCCAAGACCTGCACGGCACCATCACGCCGTCTGCCCTCCATTTTGAACGGCACCATGCTGGAGTGCCAGACATTGACCCATCAACCCATCGTCTATTGATTCACGGTTTGGTTGAGCGCTCCGTGGAATTTTCCCTCGACGACCTCAAGCGGTTGCCGACAGTGTCTCGAATCTACAGCCTCGAATGCTCCGGTAATAGTCGTACCCTCTGGGGAGAGGCTGGCGCGACAACCGCGCAGAGCACGCATGGTATGACGAGTTGCAGTGAATGGGTGGGGATCCCGCTCTCGCTGCTATTGCAAGAAGTCGGTGTGCGTCCGGAAGCCACGTGGCTTGTTGCCGAGGGCGCGGACGCCAGCCGGCTTAACCGGAGCCTCCCCCTCACGAAGGCATTAGACAACACTTTGGTAGCCTTTGGTCAAAACGGAGAAGCACTCCGTCCCGCACAGGGATATCCGTTGCGACTTTTTGTGCCTGGCTGGGAAGGCAACATTAGCGTCAAATGGCTCCGCCGTATCGAACTAGTTGACCAACCGTACATGACCAGAGAAGAAACATCGAAGTACACCGATCTCTTACCAGACGGGAAGGCACGACAGTTCACATTCGTCATGGAAGCCAAGTCGGTGATCACGTGTCCGTCCGGCGGCCAACAACTCAGTAGCGTAGGTTCCCACCAAATCGAAGGTATCGCGTGGTCAGGTCGTGGACGAGTAGACCGAGTCGAGGTATCTACCAATGGAGGCGAAGACTGGCACCGCGCCGAGCTTCAATCC
>JBDOMX010000747.1:12856-13494 GCA_039831615.1 Planctomycetaceae bacterium | reverse complement strand
ACTCGACGCTGGTTGTCTGCTTGGGTGAATTCGGTCGCACTCCCAAGATCAACGAGGACGCAGGGCGAGATCATTGGCCGGACTGCTACTCAATGGTATTGGCTGGTGGCGGAATTCCGGGCGGCCGTATCTACGGTGCATCAAATCGCACCGCGTCCTACCCTGTCCGCGACGATGTGGCACCGTGGGACATCGCGGCGACGATGTACCATCTGATTGGCATCGACCCTTCAGTTCACATCGTCAACCGAGAGGGACAGCCACGGCCTGTGGCGCGGGGTCAGGTCATCTCAGGCTTGTTTTGACGAATTGAATCCCTAGAACCACACGATTAATCCCACAATGCAAAGGGATGAGTAACTCACGGTGATCATTCAGACTTCTGTTCCAAAACTTCTCATCTCTCCCAATGCGATGAGAACACTCGTAGTGCTCCTTGTTGCGCTGCTGGCAGCGAGTCACGCCGTTGCAAGAGACTGGCCTCGGTGGCGTGGGCCGAACGGCAACTCTGTCTCGACAGAGACCGGGCTGATGAATTCATGGTCTCCGAAGGCTCCCGCCCAAGCCTGGCAAGTGTCGGGAATCGGCGAGGGCTACTCCAGCGTTGTTATTGTCGATAGCTTCGTCTTTACAATGGG
>JBDOMX010000747.1:3633-12846 GCA_039831615.1 Planctomycetaceae bacterium | reverse complement strand
AAAAGACGTTCGTTGTTTCGCATTTGACATCGACTCCGGTAAAAGACGCTGGGCTACAACGATTGGCACGACGTCGCGGAATGTGATGTCCACTCCCACTGTCCACGACGGTCTAGTTTACGCCCTCGACCCCGACGGAGAACTTGTCTGTCTGCGCGCCAACGACGGCAAGCTCGTGTGGCGTCGGAGCTTCCTGACAGACTTCGGCGGCCGCCTGATGTCTGGACGGGGTTATGGTGAATCACCGCTCATCGATGGCGACCGGTTGATCTGCACGCCTGGGGGCGAACAGGCCATGCTGGTTGCCCTCGATCGCCGCACCGGCAAGGTCATCTGGAAGGCAAGCATTCCGGCGATCGGCAAGAAAGGCCGCGACGGAGCGGCCTTCTCATCAATCGTCGTCTCCAAAGCGGCGGGCGTTCGGCAGTACGTGCAACTCACCGGCCGAGGTCTGATCGGCATTGAAGCCAGGACCGGACGTTTTCTGTGGGGATACAACGACATATCGAACTCCACCGCCAACATCCCCACGCCGATCGTCAGCGGCAACCTTGTCTTCTCGGCAAACGGTTATCACGCTGGCAGCGTGCTGTTGAAGCTCGTGCCGACGAAAGAAGGAACCGGCGTCGCCGCGAAAGAAGTCTATCGCCTCGGAGGAAACCAGTTTCAGAATCACCACGGTGGTTGCGTCTTGATCGGCGAATTCGTCTATGGAGGCCATGGCAGCAATAACGGCCTGCCGACCTGTCTTGAACTCGGGACCGGTCGGATTGTCTGGAAACGCCGCGGTCCCGGATCCGGTTCGGCCGCCGCTGTGGCGGCGGACGGGCACCTCTATTTTCGTTATCAGGACGGTGTCGTCGCGCTGATTGAAGCCAATTCTGCCGGCTACCGACTCAAAGGATCGTTCAAGATTCCGGGAGCGGGTGGCGACAGTTGGTCTCATCCCGTGGTTTCGCACGGCAAACTCTTTCTGAGGGAGAAAGACGATCTCTGGGTCTACCACGTGCGCAAATCCGAGCCTGTGACTCGGCCTAACAAGGCTCCCACGAAAACGAATCCATTACATGCGGCAATCGCACGCCAAGGGGCCGTTGTCGAGCAACTCAGTGTCGACGAATTAGACGACCATCACAATCGCCTGTTTCGTTTCGCCTTAGATTCGAGTGAGAATAGAACAAAGCTCAGCCTCGTCACGCTGAGCGAACGTCATGTGACAGGCGATGGTGCGTTGGCAGCGACAACACTCAGTCTGCTGCGGCAACTGGACACCCCGTTTATTCTCAGCCTGGCGGGCACGCAAGTTGACCGAGACGCATTGCAACAGGCTGCATCCTTGAAATATTTGGTCGGCCTCGACCTCGAATTGTGCCGCCAGCTCGACGACGACAGTTTCAATTCTCTGGCCGGCTCGAAACGGTTGGCCGTTCTGATTGCCGCCGGAACTTCGCTGTCCGAACGAGGCCTGCGGGTGATCGCGCGAGTGCAAACTCTGAGAGCACTCGATCTCGAAGTCTGCAACAACGTAACCGACTCCGCCTGTGCGGAGATCGGAGCCATGCGGCAACTGCGCGGTCTGAATCTGAAGAAGACCGGCTTCGAGAAGACGATGATATCGAAGGCCGGACTGTCGAAGTTATCGGGACTCACTGCGTTGGAGTATCTCGACGTGTCAGGCAACACGGTGACGAATGACGGTTTGCAGCATCTGCAACGGCTGACTCGCTTGCGCGAACTCGACCTCAGTCGCCTGCCAATCGACGACACTGGGCTGACGCATCTCGTACCGCTCAAGAACCTAGAGCGCCTGGATCTCATCTACACAGAAGGCTTCGCCGGACCAATCGTGACCGACGCCAGCGCGCGTTCGCTCTCGGCCCTCAGACAACTGAAAACACTGAACTTGGTCGGCGCCCGCATCACCGACGATTCACTTATCGAGTTGTCGCGGCTACAAAAACTGACTCGCATCACTCTGATCGATTCGAATCTCTCTGCCAAAGGGATATCCCGGCTCCGACAAATGCTGCCGGACTGCGAGGTTGTCTCGAAGCTTCGTGGAGAGGAACGCTAATTCTCTCTCCTCAACGCAGGGAGCGCAACCTCGCATGGGATTGAGGAAGGGTTGTGGAAAAGATAAGAGTCGAGCTAACGACACCAAGATTCGCCGTGCTGTCTGTCACAACATTCTGGAGTTTTCTGCGCGAGTTCTCGCCACTTGAGGTCTACAGCGGTGGAATCCGGCACTTCTTGATGCCCCGGTCCCGTGTGTCAGTCGATGTCGCCGGTCTTCATCGGGAATCCAGACGTGATTCCGGTGTCGTGGTGCCGAGCTTCTCGACGATTTCAACCCTGTTCCAACGGATTATCAATCGACAATCACTTCACGGAAGTTCGCAGGACGCCAACAAGTAATCCTCGAATCTCCACACGTGCAGCCGGGTACGTCATTGCTTTCATGTGTTTATTCGCAGGTGTCAGCACCACTTTCCCTTTTTTAATCTTGTATCGCTTCAAGGTCGCCTCATCACCATCGACGAGGGCAACTATTGTATCGCCGTCTTTCGCCTCGTCGGTATGCCGTACAACCGCTAAATCACCATCATTGATCCCATCGAGAATCATCGAGTCACCCCTGACACGTAGTAGAAAATGTTCCCGAGGGTCGAAGACTCTCGACAGATCGAATGACTCGACATCCTCAATGGCGTCAATGGGCACACCCGCAGCAATGTTTCCAAGTATCCGAAACGGCATGGACTGATGCCCGGCTTCTCCGAGCATGAAGTCGGGATCGGCATCCAGTTCTTCGGCGATGCGGATTAGCGAGTTTTTGCCCACCGTGTCCTTGCCATTCTCAATTTTTGAGAGATGGCTGAAGTGGATTCCGACCTTGCTGGCCAGTTGGCGCAGTGAAATGCCACGGGCCTGTCTCGCTTCACGAATTCGTTCGCCGATTTGTGAACTCATCTGGGAAGTTCCATAGCCGCTGCGGTTCTCTGTATGACCTCTTCTTCAAAAGGTGGCAACTCGGCCCGGCGAATGCTGTCAGACTCAGGAGCGTCAAAAGCCAGTTGACATCTACCACCACTGGTCTTTAGGACCCGAATCCGCATTCTTTCATTCACGATAATTTCTTCGCCTTCACGGCGACTTAGGACAAGCATCACAGCCTCCATCCAGTGAATGTGGTTAAGAAACCCTCGGTGTTGGGGTGAAACCCAACACTCGGAGTTTAGCACCGCAATCTGGTCTGCCAAGAGCAATTCCAGAATTTCTCGGAAGCCCTCTCGCTCCGGTGAAATGCAGTGGCAGATGGGACGGTTTCAGCAGGAGTGGCTCCGCAGTAACGCAAAGAGGCCCTCGCCACAAAGAGAGGACGAGCGGCCTCAGAACTCAACGAGAGAACGGAACTGCTAACCTCCACACATCTCATCCGGCTCGTTCAAGCCATGCCCACTACGGGCCAACCTCGCATCACAGTCTCTACGTTCATGGAGCGGGATGCAGAGCTACGGAACCGTCAGACGAGAACACGTCGTGGTGCGAGACACGCACTCCGTGTATCATCAATTCATCCGACAGCGTGTGAGTTGGAATGAGACACCGGGGAGAAACGTGCATGCGAGAAAAAGGGCGTTGCTCGCTGGCCATCGGCTGGTTCGCTTGGTGTTGTCTGTGTCCGCTTGGCATACCTGCACTTGCCACCGCACAAGAAAGCGACGTTGCTTTCTTCGAGTCACGCATCCGATCCCTGCTGATCAAGCATTGTCTGGAATGCCATGGCCCGAAGAAGCAGGAATCGGGGCTACGGCTCGACACGCGTGACGGCTGGGTGAAAGGTGGCGACCGCGGCTTGGCCATCGTGCCTGGCAAGCCGGAGAAGAGCCTGTTTATCACGGCCGTTCGATACGCGGACAAAGACTTGCAGATGCCGCCTGATGGAAAGAAGTTGTCGGCGGCGCAGGTCGCTGATCTTGTAGCCTGGGTGAAGAAGGGAGCGCCCGATCCGCGCCGGGCAAACTCCGCCACGCCGACCGCATCACGCATGAGCCTCAAAGAAGCACGTACGTTCTGGTCATTTCGACCCGTGAAGCGGCCGCCGCTGCCGAAGGTAAAACACGAGGGCTGGGTAAAAAGACCGCTGGATGCCTTCATCGGGGCAAAGCTGGAAGAGAAGGGGTTGGTGCCGGTTGATGAAGCCAGCAAGCGGACGCTGATCCGGCGTGCGACCTTGGATCTGACCGGCCTGCCTCCGACGCTAGCCGAGATTCAGGCCTTTCTCAATGACGAATCACAGCAGGCCTTTAAGACTCTGACCGACAGGCTGTTGGCGACTTCGGCTTACGGAGAACGTTGGGGCCGACATTGGCTGGATGTCGCACGGTATGCGGACACGGCCGGAGACGGGGCTGATTATCCCGTTCGCGAGGCGGGCAAGTACCGCAATTGGGTGATCGATGCGTTTAACGCCGACCAGCCGTTCGATCAGTTCATCCGTGATCAAATCGCCGGTGATATTCTTGCTCGGAGCGGGCCCGCCAGCGAGTACGCCAGCCGCGTGACGGCCACCGGGTTCCTCGCCATCGGTAAGCGGTACGGCTACAGTCCCAAACCTGACTACCAACACCTCGACTTTGCCGATGTGATCGATTCAGTGGGTCGGTCGTTGCTGGGATTGTCTCTGGGTTGCGCGCGGTGCCACGACCATAAGTACGACCCAGTGACCTCGGCCGATTACTACGCGCTGTACGGCATCTTTCAGAGCACGAAGTGGGCGTTTCCCGGCGGCGAGGAGCACAAGCGGCCAGCTCACTTTCCGCCCCTTGTGCCACCGAATGAGGTCGTCCGTCTGACGCAGGTTAAAGCGAAAGCGCTGGCGCGACTGGACGACCAGATCGCACACCTGACGAAAGAACAGGAAACGCTGAATGGCAAGTCGTTTGCCGGCGGGTTCGACCTCGGATTCGAATCGCAACCTCTTGGAAAACCTCCCACCTCACCGTGGCTCTCTGAGGGACCCAACGCGGTCATCGCTGAAGCCCAAAGCCCGTTGACCCACACGCACCCTGCGGGGAAACGCGGTGTTCGCGTCGGTAGCGGATTGGCGACCGATGGCGTGCGGTATGTCTTCAAGAACGGATTGCGCGCTGCACCCGGAAAGCAGATGCACTTCACGATCGACTTTCGCACGGTGGCACCGGCCAAGAGGGCTGGTGCCTTTCGGTTCTACCTGGGACGCGGCGTGATCCAATCGCTGGCCGTCGAGTGCAGTGTGACCGCGAAGGAGATCGCGATCCGCAACGGAGCCAAGTGGGAAATCGTCCGCGTGCTTGTTCCGGGAACCTGGTACACCTTGCGGCTGACGCTCGACCCCGCAAAGAAGACGTATTCCGGCGTCGTTGGGAAACCGGGTGATCTGACAGCCTTCCAAGACAAGCAACTCGGCCTGAAATGGGATGGAGTCGCCGACACGTTTATCTGTGACGCCTTTGGACATGTGAAAGGTCCGTCGTCTGCACGCGACCTGGACAACATCGGACTGCAGGAAGCGCCGTTCGGTGTGCCGGGCAGTGGGCCGGTGAAAGCTCCGCAGCCTCCGCCAAATTCGAAGGAACGCTTGGGCAAAATCGTGGCCGAACTCGCTGCGCTGACGAAGCGCCGCAAAGCTGACGCAGCCCAAGACCCCTACCAAGTGGCCTATGGCGTGAGTGAGGGGACGCCCGCGAATGCACGGATTCAGCGGCGCGGTGAACCAGACAAATTAGGCGATGAGGTGCCACGGCGATTTCTCGAAGTGCTCGGTGGAGACCCGCTTCCGCAAAAGTCATCCGGCAGCGGCCGTCTGCAATTAGCGCACTGGTTGACGCGACCGACAAACCCACTCACGGCCCGCGTTTTCGTGAACCGTGTCTGGCAGTGGCATTTTGGTCGGGGACTGGTCGCAACGGCAAGCGACTTTGGATCACGTGGCGTGCCGCCCACCCACCCCGAACTGCTCGACTGGCTGACGTCGGAATTCGTCGCGTCCGGCTGGTCGGTGAAGTCGCTGCATCGGCTGATCATGCAGTCGCGCACCTACCAACTCGCCAGCGATGACAACGCCGCAAACTTGAAGTCTGATCCATCCAACCAATGGCTCTGGCGTTACAGTCGGCGGCCTCTTGATGCCGAATCGATCCGCGATGCGATGCTCGCCGTCAGCGGCAAGCTCGATCGGTCGCGTCCGGTCTCGCATCCGTTTCCGCCAGTGCAGACGTGGGGATTTACGATCCACCGACCGTTTCACGCCGTCTACGATTCCAATCATCGTAGCGTCTTTCTGATGGTGCAGCGGAATCGACGTCATCCGTTCCTTGCGCAATTTGATGCGGCTGACCCCAACCTGAGCGTCGCCAAACGGCAACCCTCCATCACCCCGACCCAAGCCTTGTTCCTGATGAATTCGCCGTTCGTCCACGAGCAGTCCAGGGCTTTCGCCGGCCGGCTGCTGGCCGCGTCCAAAGATGATGCGACACGAGTGCGGCTTGCATTTGAGACAGCCCACGGAAGCAAGCCGTCTCCTTCGCAAATCACCGACGCGTTGGCGTTTGTCACCGCGTACCGAAAACAGCTCGACCGGCGGGGCATTCAGTCGGACCGGCAATCAGAGGCGGCATGGGCCGCGCTGGCGAGGGTCTTACTAACCAGCAACGCATTCCTCTACGCAGACTGAAAACAAATCACACATGAACCCATTCCTGCAAACAACACGTCGCGACTTTCTGCGACGCGCGTCCGGTGGCTTCGGTGCGCTCGCACTGGCCGGACTTTGGAATGAACTTCAAGCCGCACCGACTGATCCACTGGCGGCCCGCCCGAGTCATTTCCCGGCCAAGGCCGACCGAGTGATCTTTCTGTACTCGACAGGTGGCACATCGCATGTCGACACGTTTGACCACAAGCCCCAACTCAAAGCCGATCACGGTAAATCGATTGAGGCGTCGCGTTGGCTGAACAAATCTGGAAAGTTCAAGCGTTTCTTGATCAAGCCACGTTGGGCGTTCAAGCAATATGGAGAAAGTGGCACTTGGGTCAGCGATTTGTTTCCGAAACTCGGCTCGGTGATCGACGATATCTGCATCCTCAACGCGATGCACTGCGAGAGCGACGGTCACGACAAAGCGACGCTGGCTGCCCATACAGGATCGGCACAGTTCGCCCGCCCCAGCGCCGGCGCGTGGGTGAGCTATGGCTTGGGGACCGTCAATCGGAACTTGCCGCCATTTATGGTGCTCGCCCCGGCAGCCCCCTACGCCGGTGCACAAACCTGGGGCAGCGATTTCCTCCCAGCGTGTCACCAAGGAACCCACGTCATTCCCGGCAAGAATCCCCTGCCGAACATTCAGCCGCGTGTGCCGGGCGTCGAATTGCAACAGATGGAGCTGAAGCTGCTTCGCAAGCTGAACCAGGCGCACCTCGAAAGCCGTGCTGCCGACTTGGCACTCGATGCGAGAATCCGTTCATTTGAGACTGCGTTCGGAATGCAACGCGAAGCACCCGAGGCATTCGATCTGTCCGGCGAAACCAAAGCGACGCTGAAACTCTACGGCCTTGAGCGCGGCGCAACGACCGGCTTCAGCTGGCAGTGCCTTGTCGCCCGGCGGCTGGCAGAACGCGGCGTGCGATTCCTCGAGTTGATCGACGTGGGGTCGAGTTCCAACTGGGATTCACATGGCAACATGGGCGACCACCAAAGGCTGGCCAAAGCGATCGACCAGCCGATTGCCGGATTGCTGACCGACCTGAAACAACGCGGAATGCTGGATCGGACGCTAGTGGTCTGGACGACCGAGTTCGGTCGAACGCCCTTCAATGCGAAGGCCAACCATGCTGGCCGCGAGCACCACAACCTCTGCTTCTCATCCTGGATGGCCGGTGGCGGTGTGAAGGGAGGAATCGTCCACGGGAAGTCGGATGATCATGGCATCCTGCCGGCCGAGGGAGCCGTTCATACCCATGACATGCATGCGACGATACTGCATCTTCTCGGTATCAACCACGAACGCCTGACCTACCGTTACGCGGGCCGCGACTTCCGCCTGACCGATGTCTCTGGGAACGTTGTGAAAGACGTCCTCACCTAACGGGAAGTGTGGCCCACCGCCGTGCTGTCTGTCACAACATTCTGGAGTTTTCTGCGCGAGTTCTCGCCACTTGAGGTCTACGGCGGTGGAATCCGGCACTTCTTGATGCCCCGGCCTCGCGTGTCAGTCGATGTCTTCGGTGATTTAAACTCTGCGTCAATTCGGATGTTGGAAAGCGAGACGTCAGACAGCTTCAACACAACGATGACCAGACGCGGTCACGCGGCGAGACGATCGCCACGTCTCTGCTGTCTCAGAACTTCCTGTTGCAGACGGAGCGTGTCCATGCCGACAACATCAAGAGTGACGACGTCGGAACCAGTCGACGTCAGCCAACCGCGCGCCGTTGATCGCGGGACGCCCAATTGGATCGCGTGATCGATGTCGCCCGTCGATCGGACAAGCTCGCGCAGGCGATGGTCGTATTTGTTCTGGCTGCGAGTCGTGGAAGTCATACTTCCATCATCACAACTGCGGTTCACACCTTCACAGCGGAATCTTGCCGGGAATCGCGTCGACTCTCAGATTCCCGAACTGGAAAGTGGCGAGAACTCGCGCAGAAAACTCCAGAATGTTGTGACACACAGCACGGCTGGTTCCGTTCGTGTATACCGTCAGCATGCCGAACTCCCGTTCCGAGAGTGGTGTTTCTCTTTCATCGGCATTAGTCATAAATAAACAGTTGCCGATTGGCCAAGTGCGAACTCGTTTACACTTGGCAGCCCGAGGCGTACACTCGAACCGGTCTCTCCTCAAATCAATCTCTGACAATGCGCTCACAGGACACTCGACTGATGCGAATTCTCAACATGACCTCGCTGGTCCTGGCATTCACTTGTGCCGCGCTGATTGCCAGTTCGGCAGCACAAGCCGACGAAAAACGCGAGCTGGCCAAGCGGTATCGGGTGATTTTTAACTGCGATGGCCATGCCGTTTGCAAGGATGCGAAGGGCGACAAGGATCAATGGATTACGAATCTGTTCGGGCCGCTGGAGAAAAGTCACGTCGATGCGTTGTTCTGGTGTGATGGCGCGGGAGGAAACACGGCCAACTACAAAAGCGATGTTCTCGAACCAACCGGAAAACG
>JBDOMX010000747.1:0-3623 GCA_039831615.1 Planctomycetaceae bacterium | reverse complement strand
GCTGCTGTCTGTGCACCGTGCGGTCTTCCCGCGCTTCGAAGCCGAGGTCGCGGACTACCTCGTCGTCAAGGCCGAGGCGCCGTCGGGACGCTCCTCGATGAAGGCCACGACCCGCCGAAGATCGTTGTGCAGGAAGCGAAGAAGCGTGGAATCGATGTCTTCTACTCATTTCGTTTCAACGACATTCACGATTCGTTTCATCCCGAAGAAATGGCCACGTTCAAGGTCGAGCATCCTGAATGGCTCATTGGCAAGAAGAAGTATGGCGATGTGACGTGCTATCCCACGGCTCTGAACTTTGCCGTGCCGGAAGTGCGCGATTTGAAGTTTCGCGTGATTGAAGAGCTTTTCCAGAAATACGAATTCGATGGTCTGGAAATCGATTTCCTGCGAGCACCGCCGTATTTCCTGCCCGGCCAGGAAGTCAAGAATGGGCACTTGCTCACCGAGTTGCTGCAACGCATCCGCAAGCATTTGGACGAACGCGGCCGCCAACGGGGTCGGCTGATTCGTTTGGCAGTGCGCGTGCCGGAAAGTCTGGAAGCCTGTCGGCTCGATGGATTTGAGATCCCCAAGTGGATCGACCAAGGCCTGGTTGACTACATCGTTCTCGGTGGAGGCGTGGTCGATATTCAGGTGGAACAGTTCAAGAAGATCGCGGCTCCCCAAGGGGTGCTGGTCTATCCATGTCTTTACGGCTGGCCGAGCAAGTACTACCCGATCACCCAGGACATGGCGGCCGGGCTGGCGTTGAATTATTGGCAACAGAAACCGGATGGGCTCTATCTATTCAACTGGTTCCCCCATTCGCAAAACAACAGCGAAAAGACCGGCTCGTACATGGCAGGCTTCATGCATCTGCTTGGCGACGCCAAACAGATCAGAGCAAACCAGAAGCAGCTCATGTTCGTCGCCGACCGAGGAAGGCCCAAAGGATACTACCCGCACGGTTGGATGCACTGTGTGCTGCCGGAAGCGTTGCCCGAGGGCAAGCCGTTGCGAGCAAAGATTCGGACCAGTGGAAACTTCCGGGCGAGTTCCAAAGTGACTCTGCAAATCGAGGTGAAAGATTTGCATCCCGATGATGTGGTAGCCGTCACGTTAAACGGCCAACCTGTCAAAGGGCTGAAACGCAGCAAAGCGGATCGGCTTACGGGGATCGTTGCTGCGGGCCGCCTTCGCGCCGGTTTTAACGAGGCCGTTCTGCGGTTGGCGAAGCGCTCGGGCAAATCAGCGAAGCCGCGCATGGTGACGTCGCTGGAGATTCATGTGACACGGCCGGCACAAGTTCGCGCGAAGACCGGACTGTTTGACCAATCCAAAGCGAACACGCTGGGCCTGTCAACGCTCAAAGGTGAGCATGCGGTGATCTACAAGGCAACGAAGGATGGCTACAAGTTCTGCCATCACTCGAACCTCGTCGTATTCAAGAATCGGCTCTACGCAATGTGGTCTAATGGCAAGGTGGGCGAAGATTCCAACGGACAACGCATCCTCGGATGCTCGACCACTGATGGCGTACATTGGACAAAGCCGAGTGTTATCACCGAGGATCCCGATGGACCGGAAGGTCCTCGCGCGGCGGTTGCCGCAGGCTTTCATGTGCATGCCGACACACTGACGGCATTTTACACATCCATCATCAGCGGAAAACAGATCGACCCCCGCAGCACGCTGTACGCCATCACCACTCGTGATGGAAAGGACTGGGGCAAGCCTCGGAAGATCGCCACCGGCTTTTACATCGACGGTCCGCGACGCACACGGAATGGGCGGCTGCTGTTAAACGGGCAAACAGCAGATCGGCAGCCGCGTTTGCTGTTTACCGATGCTGCTGACGGCCTGTCGGGATGGAAGCTGGGTGTTATTCCGGCGAATGATATTTTCAGTTTTCCCGAACCGACATGGTTTCAGCGTCCCGATGGCTCAGTGGTCATGCTCTTTCGCACCCGGAGCGGTCATCTGCGTCTTTATGCCAGTGAGAGTCGTGACTGCGGAAAAACCTGGAGTCCGCCGCAGGAGACGAATTTCCCCGACGCCACCGCACGCAGCTTTGCCGGCAATCTCCCCAATGGCACCGCCTTCCTCATCGGCAACCCCAGCACCACGCCGAGCGCCACGCATCCTTCCATCGGTCGGCGCACACCGCTAACCCTCGCGTTGAGCGCCAACGGCGCGACCTTCGCCCGAGCCTACGTCGTGCGCAATGAACCAACTCGAATGCGGTTCCAAGGCAAGAGCAAGCTCGATGGTTGGCAATATCCCTCAGCCTTGGCTTGGCGCGGCTGGCTTTACATTGCGTACTCCATCAACAAAGAAGACGTCGGCGTGACCCGCGTCCGGCTCAAGCATCTCCAGTGAGATGCTGATGACACAAAGACATCGAGATTTCAACGACCACCAGCTCAAACATGTCCTAAGTAGTACCAATGGAAACTCCCCGCGACATCACCCGCAGAGGTTTGTTGACTTCCACAGCAGCCATTGCATGCGGTGTGGCTGCAAGACAGATCCTGGCCGCCCCGCTGCCGACCAAAACGAAATCGGTTGCCGCCGTGGTTACGATCTATCAGCCCGGGTCGCATACCGACGTGCTGATTGGGAAAATTCTGGAGGGATGGAAGCAAGATGGCGGTGTCGGCCCATCGCTCAAGTTGGCTTCGTTGTATGTCGACCAGTTTCCCGAGAAAGATGTCTCCCGCCGGATGGCGAAGAAGTACGACGTGCCGATGTTCGACTCGATCGAAAAAGCGGTTACGGTTGGCGGAGACCGCATTCCGGTTGATGGGGTCATCAGCATCGGCGAGCACGGCAACTATCCGACGAACAACAAGGGGCAACACCTCTACCCCCGTAAGCGTTTCTTCAAAGAAATCACCGACACCTTCCAGAAGTACGGCCGCGTGGTGCCGGTTTTCAGTGATAAACACCTTGGGCCGGTTTGGTCCGACGCGAAATGGATTTACGATCGCGCCCGGAAAATGAAAATTCCTTTCATGGCCGGTTCGTCACTGCCGGTCAGTTTTCGCAAACCGAAAATCACTGTTCCGTTGGGATGCGAAATCGAGTCGGCGGTGGGAATTGGTTACGACGGCTTGGACATCTATGGCAGCCATGCGTTGGAATGCTTTCAATGTTTGGTCGAACGACGCCGTCATGCCGAACGCGGCGTGAAATGGGTGCAATATCTCGAAGGCGATGCGATGTGGAATGCGATCGCGAACGGCGACGTCCCGAAAGACGTCTTTGAAGCGGCACTGGCCGTGCTGCCGAAAGTCGACAAGTCGAAGGCTCCCAGAAATCTGCACGATGCCCTCTTCCTCTTCGAGTACGAGGACGGTTTTCGGGGAGCACAGTTCATTTTGCAGTCGGTCAATCGGACCGGGGTCGCGTTGAAGATCAAAGGGCAACGGCAACCAATTGCCACTCAGTTTGAAGAGCGACCGGATCCTCATCATCCTCATTTCGCCTATCTGCTCAAAGCAATCGAACGGATGATGCATACCGGCCGCTCGAGTTACCCTGTCGAACGAACGCTCTTGACCAGCGGCATCCTCGACCGGGTACTCACCTCACGAATTCAGGGCGGGAAAAAACTGATGACTCCTGAACTGTCGATGCGG
>JBDOMX010000513.1:0-13511 GCA_039831615.1 Planctomycetaceae bacterium | reverse complement strand
GTTCCGGAGTCCGCTGCCAATACAGTCCACGACTCGTCATCGTAATGGCGGGCATCTATCGTCAACACGGTTTAATTTGGCGAAACATCTGAACGCGTCGTTTGAGCCGATTGTGCGGGACCTCATCTTCGAACAACGCCGCGGTCGTTCAAGTGCACCTGGGCATCCATCGCCAGCTTCTGAATTCGGAGCGCGGCATTAAAGCAGTTTTCGAAATGTCGTGGCGGGTTCTGGCTCGCCGGGACCAATGAATGATGGGCTCTGGCACTCCCGCCGCGGCCACGAATCAGCGTAATACGCTGTAATACGTGACTCAAAGGGGAATTGCCCGCGCACATTCCGACCATCGATGCCAACGGGCGATTGATGCCGTCACACGACCGGGCGCGGCGTCTTGCAGGTTCGCAAGCAGAATCACTAAGGTTGCCGGCCGGAAGCCCGCACTCCCTGCGGTTAACGTCCTGAAACCGTCATCGGTGCCGTGTCCTGCTCCGGGACGGCGACAAATGAACTGGCTACGGTTCCGTCTGCCAAATTCCACCGACGAACTTCCCCGTCGTAACAACCAGTGGCCAGTTGACTGCCCTCGGCATCCACCGCGAGCGCATACACCCAGTCGGTGTGGCCGGACATCGTCCGCAGGAGCTCGCCGTCCGACAGTTGATGCTCACGAATCTGCCGGTCCGCTCCCGCTGAATACACACGACCGTCGACTGTCACCACCAGCCGAAAGACATGATCCTCAAATCCTCCGATTTCTCGAATTTGGTCGCCGTCAGCCACAGGCCATACACGCAATTTCCTGTCCGCGCCTCCGCTCACAATGGACTTCCCATCAGCTGAAAATGCCACTGTGTAGACGGGTTCACCGTGCTGCGTAAATGTTTTTAGGACTTCACCGGTTGCGACATCGAAAACGCGGCATGACTTGTCATAGCTGGCCGATGCAATCCGGTCACTCAGCGGCGACCAGGCCACATCCATCACAGAATCAGCATGGTCCTCGATTGTCCGCAGTATGCTTCCGGTCTCCATATCCAGAATCACGATTCTTTGATCTGCACCGCCTGTCGCCAATCGCGTCCCATCCGGACTGACAGACACCGAATAGACGCTGTCAGTTGTGCGGACCAGCGTCCCAAGGTGGCCTCCGTCAGCCACGCGAAACAGCTTGACTTCGCCCAGCTGCCCTGGTGTCCCCGCCGCAACAACCAGAGTCGTTCCATCCGCAGTGAATTCCAGGTCGTTGACACGCTGAGCCACATTCGTGATTCGCCGAACCAGCGCACCATCATTTCCCCATAGCAATACTTCATGGTAGCCCGACGTGGCCAGCAATGAACCGTCCGGCGAGAACGCGGTCGCCAGGACAGGTATCGGAACGCGATAGGTAGCGGGAGGAAGTGGTTGCGGTCGCTCGGGCATGATGTCAAAGAGATCATCCGTTGCCGCCGTCCCCGCGTCCAGGGGCGCACCAACAGCGACCCAGCGGTGAATGGTCTGGATCTCGTCAGTGGTGAGGGGATCGGCATCTTTAGGCATGGATGCATCCTGGACCATCATCAACAGCAGCGAATCGTCGGGATCGTGAGGAGTCAACACCGCACCGGATTCACCGCCCTTCAGCAAAGCCGCGAATGAATTCAGATTCAGCCGTCCTCCCGTGGTCCGCGTGTTGTGACAGGCCGTGCAGCGACGAGCTAAAATCGGTGCGATCTCATGTGAAAACGAGACAAACCGGCCCAAAGGCTCCAGAGCCTGTTCCACCTGCTTTTGGAGATCCACCCAGACAGTATGCAGTCCGGCCACAGCCAGTTCCAGTTCTGCGCTCTGCTCCTGCATTTGCGTGATGACCAGGCCCAACTCGTCTTTCTTTGCAGTGAATTTCGTGCCAGTCTTGCGCCGTTCCTGACTTGCGGCAACAAGTGTCAGCACTTCTCGCTGCAGCGCGAAGTGCTTCCGACTGAGTACAGAGTGCGCATCAGCCTTCATGCGGCGATTCGACTCGGCGGCAGCCGCGACACCGGCCGCCTCATTCTGTTGCACGCGGCGTTCCTCAACAGCAGCCAGCCTCGCATCCAACATCTGCCGAGCAACCGTCTGCAGAGGTATGATCTGTTGCAGCACCGTTCTGAGCTGGTCGACCTGGTCTTCTGTGCTGCCCGCGGAGACCGCGGCCACCTGTCCGAGGGCGGTGATCGAGCTCTCGATTGATGCCGCCGTATTCGTCAGACGAGCGACGGAGTCTTGCGCTCCGGCCGCGTCAGTCAATGCCTGATTTAACATGCGGCTCTGATCTGCCAGGCGACGTGATGCCTCAATCGACTGTGCCCGAGCATCCACCAGAGCGATTTCAGCATCGATCACTGCCTGGCTCGCCTTCGGCAACATTTGTTGAGTTGTGTCAGCCTGTTTTGCGATGGCAGCGGCCTCGCGATCGGCCCGTCGGGCAGCCTGGTCCGCTCCGAACGACTCGTTGTGCAAATCGGCCAGCTGTTGATTTGACTGGACAACTTCAGCACGACGATCTTCCAAACGACTCAAGGCGACGTCGGCGCTGGCCTGAAGTGCATCGGCCGCCCGATGATTTTTCAGTTGAGGGACCAGCTCGGCGACAGCTTTTGCCGCTATGGACTCTCTGCTCTCCGCGAGTTTCAAAGCTTCCTGATGAATGGTCCGTTGCTGAACCGCACCATTTAGATCAGCTTTGAGTTGTTCGATATTCTTCTGAACCGTGGACGCGGCGTCGGACCGCAACCGTCTTTCATTAGCCGCCGACAGCTGCTCCGCGGTTTCCTGTTCCAGCTGTTCCCGGACCGCCTGCGTGGCTGGTGAGTCCTCAGGCAATGATTCATCAGTCGCCCACGCGGGCTGAAGAAACACCACCAGGCACATGGCGACGCTCGTCTTATCTCTCCACCGCTGTGATCGACAGCAGTCGGCGATCAGCCTCAGCATGCTTGCAAACGTCTCGGTCAAAACCATGGTGCGGGGCTCCCATCTCTGCAGCGTGTTGCCAAAAATCAACATACCTGCAAAAACCTAGGATTCCCACCAACGAACGCTCTGTCAAGGTCGCCGGATTCATGTTAGCCCGCCGAATTCAGGCGGAGACGACCAGCCTGTCCGTTGTGTACGGAATAATCAGCGCATACAGAAAGCCCGGCATAGTCAAGCACGCCGGGCTTCATCGAATCTGCGCAGACCGATCATCGGCTTACTTGCGATGACGAATCTTGGCTCGCATTCGGCGTTTCTTGCGACCGACTTTTCGTCGTCCTTTACCAGTCTTCTTCGTTCCCATACCCAGTCGTTCTCCGGCCTGTCGCAATTGAACTGTCAAAATTGATTATGAGCTGTCGAATGAGCCAGTCTAACGGGGTGTTGTGGTTGCATCAAACTCAGCGACCGTAGAGTGCGAAAATCGAGAAATCGGCAGATATCACAGCCCTCCAAACTGTCTCACAGCCTCATAAGCGACAGCATTCACGGTGCTGGCCAGGTTGAGGCTCCGCACCTCTTCACGCATCGGGAGTTTGAGCCGACGGGCCGGATTCTCGCTCAAAATCGACCGAGGCAAACCCCGAGATTCACTGCCGAACAGCAGGATATCACCCCGTTGGAAGCCAGCGTCCCACACCAGCCGAGTGGCCGTTTTCGTCAGGTACCAGACTGACGGATCAGGGAGCCGCCGCCTCAGATCCTGCCAGCTGTCTACGACTTCCCAGTCCAGATGCTGCCAGTAATCCATCCCCGCCCGTTTGAGATATCGATCTTCCAGGCGAAACCCCAGCGGCCGAATCATCCACAGTCGAGCCCCGATCGCCACGCAGGTCCGGCCGATGTTTCCGGCGTTCTGAGGGATTTCGGGGTGGTGCAATACGATATTGAGAATTGGGCTGGTCATTGAGCCATCGATTGACAACAGGTCCGCAAAAAGGGGAAGCACCGGCGGCCGGCAGAGACAAATTCCAGGGCACTGGCTGCAAGTCCTGTGAGGCAGACCATTGACCGTCAGTCGAACTCCTGTGATTGTCGAACTCCGGTCACGTTCACACCACTGCCGATCAGTAAATTATTCTCATAGGACCAGTTGTACAAACGCCCTGACTTCTCAGGTGGCAGAACCCGCAAGTCATGGAACCCTGCCTCACTGAACCAACCCCGGAGCTCTCGATCCGTGTGGTGGTGCTGATATTCAGGTGCCCACCAGTCGAAGGTATCGCAGACACGGTTTTCATAGCTCGGATGCGCGCTAAAATTGACAACTTTATTCAGAGTCCGGTTCACCACCGGTATTCCCCCCAGCACAGCCCCCGGATGGCAGATCATTCGCAAAATGCTCTGTGGCATTCGAGTGGTCACAGCGCGTATTCCGCTGTTGATTCCCTCCTGCCACCACTGGTTCCGTCGATACAGCCAGACTGAATATCTGCCACCTGGTTTGACCATCGCGGCCACGGCATCGAACACAACACGAGTATCAGCATCGTGGTGCATGACGCCGATGGAAAACACGAAGTCAAACGATTCGCGTTCCAGTGGAAGCTGCTTAAGATCTGCCTGAGCGAACTTCACATTCGGCAGGTGCTCGCAGAGTCTGCGTGCCTTATCGACGGCGCGCGAGTGATCCACTCCCACAACCGTCGCACCTGCTTCGGCGCAGATTTTTGAATATCGCCCCCCGCCGCACCCGGCATCCAAAACCCGCATTCCCGGAAGTTCACTTAACGACATCCCCGTCTTGGCTTCGAATGTCGCCCGATCCTCGTCATCATGAGCGACCTCGTAGCGATTCCATTGATCACCAAAGCTCTGAAGATGTTCGTCAGAAACAAACCGCGGGATGTTGTCGATAACGCGACCGAGCGATTCGCCACTGGATTCCACAATCGCATGACGATCGCTGTCCCACCGCAGAAGACTGCCGTCGATCGGGTGGCGAAGCTCATCCAGCAATTCAGGTGCGATCATAAACCTGCCTGACAGAATTCAGGACGCGCCGGACGCGTCAGAACTGCAATTCCTGAAGATCTTCCGCCATTTCCGTATTCGGAAACAACTTCCGCATGCCTTCCAACCCCACCGGATCATCTGCACATGTCTGAGGATCCGTATGCACCAGCAGCAGTCGACCGACGCCGGCATCGGCGGCCAGCTGTGCGACGGCTGAAGCCGAACTGTGACCGGTTTTCCGGGCCCAGTCTGCCATTTCATCCGGGAAATAGCACTCATGGATCAATACGTCGACGCCATCGATGAAGTCCAGGTAATTTCCAGGAGCCGTTGTGTCGGTGATATAAGCCAGCGATCTGTCCGGCCAGTCCAGGCGATATCCAACAGCTCCGCCCGGATGATCGACTGATCTCCAGGTCAGCAATCCGTCGTCCGGCAGCGGGATCCGCGCGTCGGCCCCTAATTCACACCACTGATATGAGGGTTCGACAGGAAACAGCCGGTTTGCAAGCAGGTGTTTCCGGCAGGCCCTGATCGTGTCCGCCGTCCCGTGAATTCGCACCGTCTTCACATCTCCTCGGAGCACGGGAACGATAAAGAATGTGATACCGACAACGTGATCGAGATGAGCGTGTGTGAGGAACACATCAAGTTCCTCTGTTTGCAGTCGCTCCTGAACACGAAAAAAACCGGTCCCGGCATCCAGCACGACACCGGCTTGCGGCAGCATCACACAGGCTGTGTGCCGCCGTTCACTGGGGTGGTATCCGCCGGTGCCGAGAAAAGTAAGACGCATTGCTGTCGAGAGTTCGCAGTGTGGTAACTTGTCCGACAAAACCTGACACACGACGCAGCCTGCCAACTACGTCAAATTGCGTTCGCGGATCCAGTCGGTGTGAAACTTCTCGCCTCGCGGCCGGTCAGTGCGCTCATACGTATGTGCACCAAAGTAGTCACGTTGTGCCTGCAGCAGATTTGCCGGCAGCGATGCTCGACGATAACCATCAAAGTATGTCAGCGCCGCCGAGAATGCCGGCACGGGAAGCCCGAGCTGAACGGCGGTGGCAACGACTCGCCGCCATGATGGCTGAGCCTTTTCGATGGCCTCTTTGAAGAAATCATCCAGCAGCAGGTTCTCGAGGTCTGGATTCTTATCGAACGCATTCCTGATGTCCTGCAGGAACACCGACCGAATAATACAACCACCTCGCCACAACAGTGCAATCGGGCCATTGTTCAGTTTCCAGCCGAACTCCTTCGCTGCCGCATTCAGCTGAACAAATCCCTGAGCGTAACTCACCAGCTTTGATGCATAGAGTGCCTGACGCACATCATTGATAAACTGCTGTTTATCGCCTTCGAAACCAGTTTCGGGACCGGACAGCACCGACGACGCACGAACGCGTTCATCCTTCTGTGCCGACAAACATCGAGCATAGACGGCTTCAGTGACAAGTGTCGTCGGCACGCCCAGTTCCAAAGCATGCTGACACATCCAGCGCCCTGTGCCCTTCTGACCGGCCGTATCGAGGATCCTGTCAACCAGATCACCATCGGAGTCTTTGTCACGGACCGTAAATATGTCACGTGTGATCTCGATCAAATAGCTGTCAAGGTCTCCTTCGTTCCATTCTTTGAAGACCTGATAGAGCTCCTGATTGGACAGACTGAGACCGTGCTTGAGGATGAAATAGGCTTCACAGATCAACTGCATGTCGCCGTATTCGATCCCGTTGTGAACCATCTTGACGTAATGACCGGCTCCGGCTTCGCCGACCCAGTCGCAGCACGGGATGTCTTCGTTCTCGCCGACCTTGGCGCTGATTTTCTGCAGGATGTCTTTAACAAACGGCCATGCTTCCGGATGACCCCCCGGCATGATACTGGGACCCTTGAGCGCCCCTTCTTCGCCGCCGGACACACCCGTGCCGATGAAGCGAAATCCTTCCGCCGCCAGTTCTTCGTGTCGGCGATTGGTATCAACAAAGTCGGCGTTCCCGCCATCGATGATAATGTCGCCCTTGTTGAGAAGTGGTTTCAACTGGTTAATGACCGCGTCACACGGGCCCCCCGCCTGAACCATGATCATCACACGACGTGGCGACTCGAGGCTGTTAACGAAGTCTTCCAGTTGTTCGTAACCGTGAATTCGGTCAGCAGCTCCGTCTTCGACAACGCCTTCCGGGCGATCTGCGAGTCCTTCGACGAACTCAGTCATCCTGGCAGTCGTGCGGTTGTAGACCGCCACATTGAATCCCTTGTTGGCCATATTCATGACCAGATTCTGCCCCATCACTGCCAGACCAATCAGACCGATATCGTGCTTTGACATTTTTTCGTTCTATTCCGTTAACATCGACCAGGCCGGCCAGGAATGAAGACGACCGACGAAGCCGGTCATGAAGTCGTCGCCGACTCAGCGCTGAATACGAGCCGACCCGCCGGAAGCCAGGGCTTCCACCTGTGAGATCGTGGCCATTGTGGTGTCACCAGGAAAGGTGGTGATCAGAGCCCCGTGAGCCCATCCCAGATCCAGAGCGGATTGGGGATCCTTTCCTCCGAGCAGACCGTAAATCAACCCGGAAGCAAATCCATCTCCACCACCGACACGGTCCAGCACATCCAGCTGAACTTCTTTCGCTTGATAGGTGCTGCCCTCTGCCCAAAGCACCGCGCTCCAGCGATGTCGATTGGTCGACTCAACTTCGCGAAGTGTGGTGGCGACTGCTTTGACGTTCGGTAACTCCTTTGCCACGCTTTCCATCATGCCAAAGAAGGCAGACGGATCGAGCTTCGTCTGGGACTCCACGTTTTGTCCCTCTAAACCCAGCCCCTTTTGCAGGTCTTCTTCATTTCCAACAAGGACGTCGCAATGTTCGACGATCCCTCGAAGCGTTTCCTGAGCCTTCTCAAGTCCGCCGCTGATCGCCCACAACTTGGCGCGATAGTTGAGATCAAATGAAGTGACCGCCCCGGCCGCTTTGGCGGCTTTCATGCCTTCGATGATCACTTCAGGAGTTGTTGCTGACAAAGCTGCAAAGATGCCGCCGCTGTGAAACCAGCGAACGCCCCCGGCAAAGATCGTATCCCAGTCAAAATCGCCGGCCTTGAGCAGTCCGGCCGCTTCATTGCTTCGATTGTAGAAAACCGCCGGAGCACGTACACCACAGCCCTGATCGCTGTACACGGTCGCCATGTTGGGACCTCGCACACCGTCGTGCGTGAAATGCTTATAAAACGGCTTAACGCCCATAGCACGCACGCGCTCATGGATCAGATCGCCGAGTGGGTTATCCACCATCGCGGTGGCAATACCAGTTTTGAGCTGAAAGCAATCGGCAAGGTTGGCGGCACAATTGAACTCACCGCCACTGACATGGACGGTCAGCTGATTCGCCTTGCGAAATGGAATCCGACCAGGATCCAAACGATGCACCATGGCACCCAATGAGACAAAATCCAACGCAGCACTGTCGAGAATATTGAGCATACTTTATGCAGACCAGCATCGGCACACAGGGGACAGAACCATCCGCACGTTGTCGTTTTCCCGGCACCGACTTCCCGGAAATAAGCCGCGCCCAACGGGCGAGAAAAAGGCCGGATTAGAATAGATTCACAGGCCTTCGTTGCGGATCAATGCAATTCACGTGCGTATCGTAGGGAACAAGCGGTCGAATTCAAAAGAAAGCGATTATTTCACCGGTCCTTCTCGTAAAAACGAGAGCGACTCTCAACCGGGAAGCACTGAGCGGGCCGGAGGACTCTTTGCCGGTCGATCCCTGGCAAGGTCGCCTCAAACGACCCCCATGGAATGACTGATTCAGTCGGATGATGATCGAAGTACGGTGCCCGGTCACTGCGTGCAAAGGCTACCCACATGTCACTTATCGAAACCGCCTGGTCTCCGGATACCTTTGCCGGCCTGGCCGAGATTTGGAAGCAACATCTTGCTGATCACCTCAGATCCGTTCAGGCGAATGAGGAATCCGTCCTCAACTGGGCCGATCCGGTCCAGTTGACGAGAGCCGCTGCAGACTTCATGCGGACAAGTCCGGCCAACGCGTCGATTGAGTCCCGTTTCGAAACACTCGTCAGGCAAATCCTGAGTTCCGGCCAGAATCTGCAGCATCCACGGTACATCGGCCATCAGGTGCCGGCCAATGTTCCACTCGCAGCTCTGTTCGACGCCGTTGGATCGGTTACCAACCAGGTGATGGCCATTTACGAGATGGGACCATGGGCAACGGCTGTCGAATGCGCGCTGGTGAATCAGCTGTGTGCGAAGATTGGCTGGGATTCAGAGACAGCCGGAGGACTCCTCACCAGCGGCGGCTCGCTCGCCAATCTCACAGCGCTGCTGACCGCGAGAAACATCGCATTGCCCGGATGCTGGGAAAAAGGAATTCCCTCGAATGCGGTGTTCGTGAGCCATCCGGACGCGCACTATTCCATTTCCCGATCAGCCGGCATCCTTGGAATGGGCACCGAACAGGTTGCCCGTGCCGCCATGACCGACGATCGTCGCATTGACCCGCAGCAACTGAAGCAGCAGCTTCGATCGCTGATTGACGCACATCACTCCGTCATTGCCGTTGTCGCGTGTGCCTGCGCGACACCCATCGGAGCGTTCGACGACCTCGATGCCATCGCCGATGTCTGCAATACCCACGACGTTTGGCTCCATGTCGATGCTGCTCACGGTGGAAGTGCGCTGATGAGCCGTCAGCATCGGCACAAACTTGCAGGCATTGAAAAGGCCGACAGCATCGTCTGGGATGCTCACAAAATGCTTTTCGTTCCGGCCTTGTGTGCAGCCGTCCTCTACAAAAATCGCCAACACCGATTCGAAACGTTTCGTCAGGATGCACCCTATCTGTTCGACCCGTCCAACCCCGGCATGGCCGACTACGACAGCGGTGTGACCACCATAGAATGCACGAAGCGGGCACTCGGGTTTGGCCTGTGGGGCATCTGGTCACTGTTTGGTGAAGAGCTGTTCGAACAAATGGTCGACCGCACCTTCGAAAGAAGTCACCAACTGTGGAGGATGCTGAACGATGCCGATGATTTCGAGCCGCTGCACAAACCGGAATGCAATATCGTCGCATTCCGATACCTGCCTGATCACATCATCCATGCCGCGGACGAGATCCAGGACCGGTTTCAATTCGAGCTCAGAAACCGCCTGATCCGATCCGGCGATTTTTACATCGTTCAGGCAAAACTCCATGGCCGCTCCGTACTGCGCGCCTGTGTGATGAACCCGCTCACCACTGAAAATGACCTGCTTGAACTACTCAATGCGTTACGCCGACATGCGGCCGAGATGCGGGCCTGACGACAGGCAGTCACACCGGTTATTTATCCTGCAACCCCCGACGCCCCGAAATCAGCTCCGCGATCTGCTGATGCTGTTCGTATGTCGCGCTGAATCGGACGCCGGATCGCTCCCACATCACGTCCAGATCGGGAAACTCCTGTGCCAACTGCAGTTCTGCCACTTCGCGGAGACCACGCGTGACCCGATGACGGCGCTCCAGCAGCACAACATCGGGCAACGGAACGATCCTGCAATGAGTAGTGTCTGGTGCAATTGCAAACGTCAGATTGAACTGACACAACAATACCGTGGCAGATTCAGCAAATGGCATCTTCGATAATCCTCCGGCGTGCCACAGATCGTGGGGAACCAATTCCGGGTTCACCACGGCCAGGCCAACTCGGGCTGCCAGGCGAACAACCAGATCACGCGGCGACTCCAGATCGACCCACGCGAATGGCTCAGCAGCTGTCAGTCTTCCGTACGTCTCCGCTGCAAATTTCCTGCGGGATTCAAGGATATCCGAACGGTTCTGTTCGCAAAGCGTGCGCAAGGACCAGGCAACAGATCCAGGACCGATATATACGAATGACCGATTGACCGAAACACCTGCACTCGGCAGTTGGGCGGCAATCATTCGCAACAAATCCTCAGTCGGTATCAGATCAGTGCTGAGCGTGAGCCTTTGAGACGGATCGATACGACGATCGACCACAATACAGACGCCGGCCTGAGCCTGAAGACTCTGCAGAATTCTGTGGAGCGGAGCGTCCCGAACACTGAGCGACCGGGGGCTCTCCAGTGCCTGCATGAAACCGCGGCCAGTCAGGAGTTTGACCGCACGCAGCTCATCCGCACAAACACCGCGGCAGGACAGGAACACGGCAAGCCAAACGACGCAACATCTGAATCTGCGATGCGTTCGCGCACGTCCGATTACCATTGCTCTCAGATCCACAGTAAATTCGGCCATCGGAAGGATTAGATAAGGATTCGGCACGGAAACACGCCGGCATTTCTCGTAGTTGTAAATGCCGCTCGTTGTTAGCATGAGCAGCCCGAGTCATGACGTCCAGTAAAAGCGAGAGACATGAGTACAAACAAATCCTATGCCGTTGGCATCGACCTGGGGACGACCTACTCCTGTATCGCGTGGCTGAACGAACATGGCCAGCCAGTCACCATCGCAAACCAGGAAGGTGAACTGGCGACTCCGTCGGTTGTGCTGATCGACGGCAATGACTTTGTGGTTGGCACAGAAGCCCTCCGCAACGCGATCGCCCATCCGGATCGTGTCATTCAAAATGCCAAGCGATTCATCGGCAACGCCGGTACCGTCTGGAACATCGAAAAAACGACACTCACCCCGGAACTTGTTTCAAGCCAGATTCTGCGAAAACTTCTGGCGTCCGCCAGAGTTCAAATCGGAGACATCAACGAAGCCGTGGTCACCGTTCCGGCCCAGTTCAGCGACCTTCAGCGTCACGCCACCATCCAGGCGGGTCACGCAGCGGGTCTCGAACGAGTCGAAATCATCAACGAACCAGTGGCTGCGGCGCTGTGTCATGTGCTGGGCAATGAGGGACTGGCTTTTACCGAACTGGCAATCGACCAGCAACTGCTGATCTTCGATTTGGGTGGCGGCACACTCGATCTTTCTGTCGTTCGGTACAACAATGACCATGTCCGTGTGATTGCGTCCGATGGTGACCTGGAACTGGGCGGACTGGACTGGACGAACGTCCTGGTGGATGTTGCTGCGGAACGCTTCATCAGCGACTTCAAAGAAGACCCTCGCAGGGAACCGGAGAGCCATCAGGCACTGACGCTGGAAGCCGAACAGGCAAAACGCAGCCTCTCAGTCCGCCCACGAGCCGCAATCACTGTTCAGCACGCCGGCAATCGACAGACCTACCAGATTGAACAGGCAGAATTCGAACACCTCAGTCGCAAATTGCTCAAACGCTCCGCTGCCATTACACGCCGCATCCTGGCCGACAACGGACTGGGCTGGGCTCACATTGATGTTCTGCTCAACACGGGCGGCGCCTCCAGAATGCCGATGATCAAATCCGTCCTGCAGAAGATCAGCGGACGTACACTGACCTCCACACTTTCACCGGACCAGTCGATTGCTCACGGAGCCGCCTACTACGCCGGCATGCTGCTGTCGAACAGCAAGTACGCGCGGACTGTATTCAGTTCGCAGGCCTCAGCGCGACTCTCACGAATGCGTCAGGAAAGCGTCAACGCCCGGTCTCTTGGCATCATGATTCGCGATAATGCATCCGGTGATCGTGTCCCCCACTACATTATTCCTTCAAATACTTCACTCCCGATTTCGAGGACATGTGCATTCGGGACAGTTGTTGACAACCAGACAACGGTGCACGTCCGCATCGTGGAAAGCGGGGCGGGAGTCGACAAACCGCCGACGGAAATTGGCGAATGCTACCTCACTCACCTGCCCCCGGGTCTGCCGTCAGGGAGTCATGTGGAAGTTACGATCAGCTATGACACTCAGGCACGCGTCCACGTGACAGCCCGTGAACCGAACACGAATGTGGCAACCGAAGTCGAGTTCATTCGCCAGGAAAACCTGTCCGGCCAGCTCGAGCATTCGGTCAGCGCGGGACGTCCGGCAGGGCCGACCACCACTGAACCAACCACCAGTCAACCGGCCGCAGTTGCAGTGCCGCCAGCCGACCACGGGGACTCGCTGGCAACACAGTCCAGCCTGAAGGATGCGTCCGTGACTCCTGCGTCCGAATCAGCGGAAGAGCTCGTGCTGCGGTGCCGTGCCTGCAACAGCCCCCTCAATGCAAATGGCGAATGCGAAAGTGAGGAATGTATTACTGACTCCCAGGCACTCCGAAAATGGGTTGCTTCATCAGACGAAGCTCGTATGAGTTCGGCGATCAGAGCTGAGGATGAGTTCTGGAATCTGGTGGACGAAGACTAAACGACGACCGTGCGGGCGACCTCCGGCAACAGAAACTGCTCGACGGAGCCCCCCGTGATTTCAAAAAACCGGATGGCAGATTCGGGCCATTCGGCGGCAGCAAACTGATTCACAGCACCTGCCGAATCCTCTCCAGGAAGATCTTGTTGCTGGGGAACTTCTCCATCGTCTTCGTCATCTGTTCCATTGCTTCGACAGCGCTGAGCGAAATCAGGCTGCGTCGCAGCATGGTGATCCCGTCCAGCATTTCCGGATCCAGCAGTTTCTCTT
>JBDOMX010001180.1:0-13527 GCA_039831615.1 Planctomycetaceae bacterium | reverse complement strand
ATTGACAACATCCGTGGACACACGGCCGTCCTCACTCACATTTCGTGGTTGCTGTGCGTCAGCAACCATCGGAACAAGACACGCAGCAATGAAAACACATCGAATCACTTTGCTGTTCGTCCCCGTGTCCATTCCCAAATTGGCCAGTCGTCCTGATTGTGCGCCCCGGCTTCGACTCAACCTCGCCCACCGCAAAGTTTAGACACCTACTCGTGACTGACCGCACTTTTCAATCGCGAAACAAGCCTCTTCCGCGTATCCGTCCGTATCCGCACGGAGTAAACAGGCCATTTCTGCGGGGCGTTTACAACGACTCATTTCAAGCTCACGGACTGAACCTCGGGATTGAACGGACCAGCCTTCGTATCATCGAGTAGCCTGGCATGTGCGGTTTGAGACGAATCGGAGGAACCGGGACAAGTGCCTGGCGGATGGTCTGGAAGGGCCGAAACCAATTGTCGCGGATCTCAACGGTGGCAGGAATGACGACGGGCAACCCTGAGCGGCCACGCCGGACCATGCTGCCTCTGCACGCGCGCTCCAGACATTTGATGGTGAAAGCCCACAGTGAATCGGCTGATGTTACGCCGGGGCAGGCCACGGCTCGCGACGTCTCCACACATAGTGGCTGCCCGGGACCGAGATCAGTATGCTGCCCCGAACGCGACGAGAACTGCGACGTCGCAGTCTGAACGTCGGAGATTCTTTCCAACGCAGGCGGCAGGGTTGGAGCAGACAGGTCAGCGAAATTTGTGGTTCAGAGGAATATACAATGTCGTTTGCCGAAATATGTTTTTTGAGTGCCACGGAAATGGCTCGTCGGATTCGATCGAAGGAAGTGTCCTGTCTGGAAGTGATGCAGGCGCACCTTGCGCAGATCGAACGGGTCAACCCCACAGTCAACGCAATCATCACGCTTGTGGCAGAGTCGGCACTTGACCAGGCTCGTAAAGCAGACGAGGACCTGGCACAGCGGCGAAGCATCGGGCCGCTGCACGGGCTTCCGGTTGCCCACAAAGATCTGGTTCCGACGAGGGGCATTCGCACGACCTACGGATCGCCTGTTTATGCCGATCATATTCCAACTCAGGATGGTCTGATCATTGAGCGCCTGCGAAAAGCCGGCGCCATTACTGTGGGCAAGACAAACGTTCCGGAATTCGGTGCTGGTTCTCAAACATTCAATGAAGTGTTCGGAGCAACACTGAATCCGTATGACACATCCAAAACGTGTGGCGGCAGCAGTGGTGGCGCCGCAGTGGCATTAGCGTGTGGCATGATTCCAATTGCCGACGGAAGTGATACAGGTGGGTCGCTGCGGAATCCGGCGAACTTCTGTAACGTTGTCGGATTTCGGACGTCACCTGGGAGAGTTCCTGTCTGGCCAAGTGACGCAGCCTGGTTTCCTATCTCGGTTCAGGGCCCGATGGCTCGTACTGTTGAGGATACAGCATTACTGTTGAGCACCATGGCGGGCCCCGATCGTCGCTCACCCATCGCCCTCACGGATCCTGGCGAAATGTTTCAGAGGTCACTCGTGAGAGATTTCAGTGGTGTCCGTATTGCCTGGAGCCGAAATCTCGGCAAACTGCCTGTTGACCCACGGGTTACAAATGTCCTCGAAGCTCGGCGAACAGTTTTTGGAAGCTTAGGATGTCATGTTGCGGACGACGAACCGGATTTCAGCGACGCCGATGAAGCCTTCAAGGTCTGGCGGGCATGGCGGATGGAGTTGAAATTCGCGGAGTTGCTGAACACCCAAAAGGACCAGATCAAAGACACGGTGATCTGGAATGTCGAAAAGGGGATGGAACTGACCGGACCTCAGATCGGCCGAGCGGAACTGAAACGGACGCAACTGTATCATCGTGTGCGGGAATTCATTGAACGCTACGAATACCTCGTATTACCGGTGAATCAGGTCCCACCATTTGACGTCGAACAGCCATATGTGACCGAAATCGCGGGAACGAAGATGGAGACATACATCGACTGGATGAAATCCTGTTACTACATCACTGTCACCGGGTTGCCCGCGATCTCCGTTCCCGCTGGCTTCACTGATGAAGGTTTGCCGGTCGGGGTACAAATCGTCGGCCGGCATCAGGACGAATTCGGTGTCCTGCAACTGGCTCACGCTTTTGAACAGGCCACCGGATTCTGGAAAACGAAGCCCGCTGTAGCCCTTTAACCAAACAGGACAGTTCTACTTCTGCGATCGGCTTCTTCGATCGGCAGGCGTCAGGATTCCAACATGGCAGCTTCTCTGACCACACTCGATTGGACGTTTTTCGCGCTCTACCTTGTCATTGTGCTTGCACTGGGACTGAAGTTTGCCGGCGAACAGCATTCCAACGAGGATTACTTTCTGGGCGGCCGAGCGATGAACTGGCTGCCTGTCGGCCTTTCAATGTTTGCCACCACGTTCAGTTCGCTCTCCTTCGTGGGATTGCCGAGGGAAGCGGCATTTGAAGATTACCATCTCTATTTGGCCATTCTGTTTATTCCGCTGTTCGTATCGCCGATCATTTGGATTTGGTTTATTCCTCTCTATCACCGTTTGCGGGTCACCAGCCCCTATGAGTACATGGAACTGCGTTTCAATCGCTCCGTTCGCCGACTATGCAGTGCATTGTCCATCGTGTACACGATCGGCTGGATGGGGACCATGCTGTTTGCGGTGGGAGTGATTCTGCAGGCAGTACTGGATTTGTCATCGCAACAGCTCACATTGACGCTCATCGGTGTGGGTTTGTTAGCGACCCTGTATACCGCAGTCGGAGGCATCAAAGCCGTCATATGGACCGATGTCCTGCAGGCAATCACACTTGGCGGGGGCATGACCGTCGTGTTGCTGATGGCAGTCGCAAGAATTGACGGCGGCTGGAACACCATCTGGCATTTAGGATCAGACGCAGGCAAGTTCGAAATGTTCGACATGCGGTTCGACCTGACCCACCGAGCCAACTTCTTTTCTGCGGCGGCGTTTGGAATTTTTGTCTATCTGCCTGCCAAGGCGATTTCTCTGGGAACGGTTCAGCGTTTCGTTTCTCTACCGACAATTGCCGCCGCCCGGCGCTGCGTTGTTGTCAATGCCCTGCTGGTCTCTGCGATCTGTCTCTTGTTCTTCCTTGTGGGGACGACACTGTTCGTCTTCTACCATCAGCCTGGGGCGAACGGCTTTCCAGCACTGGCAAGTACTGATCAGTTACTGCCGGTTTTCGTGGTGACTGAAATCCCGTATTTCGGTTTAACAGGATTACTCGTTGCTGGTCTGTTTGCAGCCGCGATGAGCAGCATTGACAGCGGAATCAACAGTCTAACGTTGACCATCGTCATCGACTGGATGCAGGGGCGTCGTCCAGGTGTGACCTTCAGTCGATGGCTGTGTGCCAGCTTCGGCCTGCTCACGATTGGGGCGTCGCTGCTGGTGCCTGTATTGGGCAGGAATGTCTTCGACATCGTTATTAAAATCAGCGGTGCGCTCTTCGGCCCTATGCTGGGTTTGTTTCTTCTGGCAATGTGGTGCAAACGGGCAAACAGCATCGGTGCGTGGACCGGATTCATCTCCGGAGCCGGCGTGCTGACGATTGTCCTGACCATGACAAACGTTTCGCACTGGTGGTACGGTGCATTTACCTGCATACCCACCCTGGTGGTGGGATGGATCGCCAGTGTGGTTCTTGCGGGTTCCGTTGAGCAACATCCCTCAAGCCCGCAATTCGACCCATGACATGCACGTCGGCCACGGTCGACCAGGACAGATGCAGACACATCGTTTCCCTCGGTCCCAAACTCCAGTTTAGGACCGCATGTCCGCGAAGCTCCGCTACTGCAGTCTGTCAATCCAGTCTTCACTGCTGAGGACTTCGCTGATGAACATCTGCTGCGCCACAAGAACGGAATTTTGCAACTGCTCCGCCGGTGCAGAGCCTGCCTGGTTTTCGACGTCCAGTGTTCCGGTTGCGTCACTCAGGAACTCCACCTGATAGCCGTTGTGAAACGCCTGACGGGCCGTGTTGTCGCAACACATATGCGTCATGTAACCGGACACGCCGACGCAGTCCGCTCCGACCTGTTTCAGCCATGCGTCCAGTCCTGTGTCGGTAAACGCGCCAGGCAGCTGTTTGTCGATCAGGATGTTACGAGGACGCTGTTCGACCTCATCATGAAGCTGCCAGGCGTCAGAATTCAGTCGAAACATCGGTGATTCGGGATCGGCCTGGTGGTGACGGATCACTGCCGTCGGAATCCGTGCCTTCGCCGCCTCGTCCATCGTCTTCAGAATCGTTTCAAGATGTCCGTGCGGATGTGTGATCGGCAACGCACCATCGAAATACTCGCGTTGAACGTCGATGACAAGTAGCGCTCTTTTCATCTGATCTCTTTATCGACGTGGCATACGGGATGAAGCGGTCGTTGCCGGAATTCTAACCTCAATCACGCGAAACGCGAGCGGCCCTGAGAAGAAGACCAGGTCAGCTGTGCGCAAGTCCACTCAGTCCCGCCACACTGCTGTCACACAGCACCCCATATCGCAGGGCATTGCCTCACATCAGGTCGTTTTATGATTCTGCCCAGTCTGTCCTGGAAACACACTGAGACATTTGCCACGCTTCCACTGTGACATTCCGTTGCCAGCAGACATCCTGCACAGGCCCCCACACCGAGACCGCGAATGTATTCGGAGAATCGTATGAAGTCGTACACACTTGCCGGCGTTTTCGTGGTGATCGGATTGACTGGCGATGCGTTTGCCGGAACGATCATTCACGCGGGTCGCCTGATCAACGGACATGACGCGCAGGTTCATGAGGAAATGACCGTCACCGTTGTTAGGGATCGGATCGTCGCGATCGAGGCGGGATATCTCGAGCCGCAGCCGGACGACACGGTGGTCGACCTGCGAAACCGTACGGTGATGCCAGGCTGGATGGACATGCACACGCATCTGATGTCTCAGCACCACAAGAAAGTCTATTCCGACAAATTCTTCATGAACCAGGCAGACTACGTCCTGCGATCAACGGTCTATGCCAGACGGACGTTGATGGCCGGATTCACGACCGTCCGGGACGTCGGCGACAACGGCATCAATTCCGTTGCTCTGCGAAAAGCGATCGACAACGGCTGGATTATTGGCCCACGTATCTTCACTTCCGGAAAGTCACTGGCGACCACCGGTGGACATGCCGATCCCACGAACGGATTGAAAGGAGATTTTCGCAGTGATGCCGGTCCGGTCGATGGAGTTGTCAATGGTCCCGACGATGTGCGCAAGGCCGTCCGTCAACGCTATAAAGACGGTGCCGACCTGATCAAGCTGACGGCGACCGGCGGCGTCCTGAGCCTTGCCGGAAACGGCCGGAATCCGCAATTCACGGACGAGGAACTGCGGGCGGTGGTGCTCACAGCGAAAGACTACGACATGACAGTCGCCGTTCATGCTCATGGCACCGAAGGGATGAAGCGAGCTGTTCTGGCAGGCGTCGATTCCATCGAACACGGCACATTCATCACTGACGAGGTGATGCAGTTGATGAAGGAACGCGGCACCTACCTTGTCCCAACCATCTCCGCCGGTGTTTGGGTCGCGGAAATGTCACAGGAGGAAGACTACTTTCCGAACATCGTGCGTCCCAAGGCTGCCTCAATCGGCCCTGTTGCGAGAGAGGCGTTTGCGAGGGCATACGCAGCGGGCGTGAAGATCGCGTTCGGTACAGATTCCGGAGTGTCGGTGCACGGCGAAAACGCCCGCGAATTCGAATTGATGGTTGAAGGCGGAATGCCCCCAATGAAAGCGATCCAGTCTGCCACGCTCGAAGCCGCGCGATTGCTGAAGGTTGACGACCGCCTGGGAACGCTTGAACCGGATAAGATCGCAGATCTTGTGGCGGTCAAAGGCAACCCTATCGAGGACATCGCCGCGACGCGGGATGTCGTGTTTGTCATGAAGGCGGGTGTGGTCTACAGGAACGAATGAGACTTTGATGAGGAAATCCGGCAGACTCTGACGACTCTTCAATTCCAAATGTGGCGGTACGCCGACTCCTTGTTCCATTGTCGGATGACAACCTGCGACGCAATGCATCCTCCGGAACAGAAGCCCATCGCCAGGTCCATACGGGCCGCCCGTCGCCCGTGAAGCCGTCCATTCGAATGATCGAAAACACACCGGCCTGAAACGCAATGAAAGCAGCAAGCGTAACTAACTGATGCCTTCGACACATGCCGGACAGGACACGAACCCACAGGTAGAACGAGAGTTCCGAAACCACGATGATTGCCTGAACATCACGCGACGGTTTGCCGGTAATCGTGATCAGCCCTGCATGCACCGCGAACAGCAGTCCGGCTGCTACGATGACGATGACACAGGCAGTTGCCCAGTGTCTCATCATCCCATTTGAATTCTCAGATCTTACTGACATATCACACAACCTGACGACCCGCCGGAGAGGCACCTGCATTTAGCGAACTCAAGCTTGTCTGGCGCAGCGATCAATGTAATCGTTCAACGTCGTATTTCGGTCCCTACAGCGTATTGTGCTGACTCGTGGCCGCGGCGCAGTGCCAGAGTCCATGATCCATGGCCCCCGCGAGCCAGAACCCGCCGCGACTTTTCTAAAACGGCTCTAATTGGGGATCCTCTCGGTAATCTCGCCCCGCACTGGTCGGCACGATCTGTTACCGCTCACGGTCATTGCGCTTGGTGCACACTCATGCCGTTCACAGCCATATCGCATTCTGTCAGGTTCCGGCAGCCGTTGGTATCCTTTGTCGGAACGCGTGATCACGATACAACAGACGCTGAGCCATTGAAATCAGACCACGACAACACACCCATCCCGCAGGTGCATTTGACATGACGGAAAACGACGGCCTTAGTTTCGGATCATCTGACCTTTCATTGCCTGATGAAATCCGCGGCCCACTGGTCGAACACCTTGCTGATCTCAAGGATCGATATCTCCAGCGAGGATGGGGACATCGCGTCGGATTTGGCTCGCGTCCGGCACTGATCGTCATCGACCTGGCTAAGTACTGGACACAGCCCGACCACCAGATCGGCACACACGCGGATTCCGTCGTCGAAGCGACCTGCGAGATACTTGCGGCCTCACGAGAAGCCGGCATCCCGATCTTCTTTACATCACTTGCGTTTGACCCGGCGGATCCGCCCAGCCCTCAGAACAAAAAGCTGGTTTTAGACCTGAGCCCGGACGACGCGTCTCTGTTCGAGCTCGATGAACGAATGCAGCGACGACCTTCGGAGAAACTGATGCTCAAGCGATACGCATCCGCGTTTAAAGGCACAAACCTGCACGAGATGCTGACGTCGCTGGGAATCGACACCCTGATCGTGACCGGGTTGAGCACCAGCCACTGCGTTTACGCCACGTGCCGGGACGCGGTGGACAGTTTTCGAGTGATCGTTCCTCGAGAAGCGATTGGCGAACGCTGCGAAATCATGCACATGGTCAATCTGCTGGACATCGACATTGATCTTGGCGATGTGATGCCGGTCGATGAGGTCGCTCGTTTGGTCCGGAGCGCTGCCCGCGTGGAGAGTCGATGAGGCCGGAACGTGGGAATCAGTGACTCCTGAACGGAACACGGCGTTGAAGCTGTCACCAGACGTGTTGTTTTTTCCGGCATCGCTGAAAGGTCGGGCCAATGTTGTTGCCGGCGCGGACGATCGCGGTGCTGTTGCCGTCAGACCACGATGTAGTCAACAGTCAAGTCACCATTAAACGCCGTCAACAAACTGAAACGCGAAGAGGTCAGCATTCCTGAGACTGATTCGCAAACGGATCTGTTTGCCGGAGAGACTTCTGAGGTCTGTGCCGGAATCCCAGGACACAATCTGATCGACGTCGTCGCCGGTCAGCGGTTTGCAGTCCTCAAGAGCAAGTCCCGGAATCGGTTGATTGTCTTCATCCAGCAGTTCTGCTCTCACCTGTCCTCCTGTTCGTACCGAGACATTAAGCAACAGTTGATTGCCAGTGCCGATAAACGATTTGGTGATGAGTTCTCCGCTCGTCTGTCCCGCATCGAGCGACACAAATCCGTCGCGCCGCAGGACTGCCAGGCAGACAGCCCCGGTGTTTTTGTCTGCATCTTTGGGCTGCGCACGGTACTTAATTCCGGTGTAGTAGAACCACAGTTCGTCGCCGCGAACCACCGGAGCGCTGGGACCGATGAGTTGCGTCAGATCGTAGGCACCGGTCCCCAGCGGCGACGGGCCGATAAACGTGCTGCGATCGTCGAGGCGTTTAAAGGTCTTCAGATCTCGACTGCACACGAGCTGGACCAGGTGGAAGCCATCCTTGTTCCAGCGGTTGTCATTGGAATGGAACATGGCCGGGGTGCCAATGTAAATACCCTCGTAGCGGAACAACCCTATGTTGTACACATCCACTTTGGGTTCCGCGGTCTTCCCCTTGTAGGTATCGCGAATGTCCCACAACGGTCTCTCAAGATGGTATCTTGTATCGGAGCGACGGGCTTTCATGTTTTGCCGACCGAGTTCCTGGTCCCGTTCATCGGCGTGGAACAGCACGCCGGTATCTGTCCAGTTCGAGAAATCCAGACTCGTCCAGATTCCGTGGGACCGACCATACGGGCCACCTCGTTTGAGGGTGGCGATGAAGATCCTGTTCTCACGGTCGAAGCTGAGGTTGGATTCATCCTGTGATGGAAGCGGAACGGCTTCCAGAAGCTTCCAGTGGATGCCATCGGCACTCACCATGGGCCGGCGGTTGATCACCCCGTAAAAGCCCTTGAATCGTCGGTCTCGATCGGGGTCATCCGGGTCGTAAACGACATTTTCGATGCCGTTGTCGGGCCAGACATCGCCAGCGACGACGGACATAAAATTGTTCTCCAGTGAACCATTGATGTCGACCTGCCGCAGATCCGGTTTGGTCCACTGCAGCCCGTCTGCGCTTTCGGCATACGTCGTTCCTGCCAAACCAGGAATGTTCGTGGACGTGATCATCCAGATTTTGAAGACGCCGCGGTCTTCATCCCAAATCGGCGTACAGCGGGTTTGCAGGCCGATTTCCCATGGCTGGTCGGGTTCAATCACGGCTCCGCGCTTGACTGGCTGGTGCATTGTGCGCTGGAGGCCCTCGATCTGCTCAACAATGTAGTCATCAAGGAACAGCTGCCGCTGCGCACCAATTCCCAGAGGCTCCCCGGCCAGTCCTGCGACAGGAAGTGCGACGGGAAGTGCGATCAGCAGCCAGCCGAATGTCGAGTATTTCATGGTTGTGCTTTCCCCGCGTGAGCCTGCGTTCATGGTATCGCACCTGAAACAACGGATACCGACCATCGCCCTGACGTCGGTCAAGAGCCCGTCTTTGCCGAATTGGACACGACGGTTACTAAGATAACCGGGGAGCCTTCAGGAAACGACCGTCACCGCTCACCATCTGAACACCGGACCAGGCAGAGTCTTCAGCACTTCCAACGCCCCGGCGCTGACCAGGATCTCCGACATTCCCGATCATGTATTCAACAGAATGACGCCGGAGCCACTTGGTCCGGGAAAAGGGCGACCAAAGGCATTCACATCCGGAATCGGGCAAATACTGTGCGTCCGCTCCTGGTTTCATGCATCGTCCTCGGTATCCCATTCCGCTGCGGCCAGATAACCGCCGTCGACCACGATCGATGTCCCATTCACCCCCGCCGAATCCTCACATGACAGGTACAGAACTGTGTGTGCGACATCGTCCGGCTGCATCGCACGATTCATAGGCACGCGCCGGACTCGCTGCCGCAGCGTTTCGTCCGGGTCAGGTGTCGTATTGAGATGTTTGCGGAGCATCGGCGTGTCAGTGATGCCTGGATCGACGCTGTTACACCGAAGACCAGTCGCTGCGTAATCGAGTGCGATCGACTGCGTGAGCGACCGCACTGCCCCTTTGGAGGTGGTGTAAGCCGGAGTTAACCGTTGACCGACATGACTGCTGACGGAACCCACATTGACCATGTAGCTGCACTCATTGCGCCGAAGATGGGGCAACGCATGTTTCAGTGAAAAAAAGATACTCTTCACGTTCACGCCCATCAGTCGATCCCAGTCAGTTTCGCTGTATTCATGCAGCAGCCCCACATGCACCATGCCGGCGCAGTTGACAACAACATTCAGCCCGCCAAACCGGGCGACGGCCGAATCAATCGACCTGCGTACCTGATCACTATTCGCGACGTCGCAGGAAGTGTAGATGGCGTTTTCACCTCGCGACGTGATCTCATTCACGAGCTGCTTTGCGGGTTCATCCTGAACGTCTGCGATCACCACGGACGCTCCTTCGCTCGCCAGCAATCCGGCCGATGCCGCGCCGATGCCCGAGGCGCCGCCGCTGACCCACGCCACCTGTCCGGCAAGACGCGTGCTCACGCCAGGTCCTCCACCGGAATCCCCGTGACCCGAGCCCACTTCGCCCGAAACCGGTCACTCTCAAACAACTCCGGATTCAGCACCCCCTGTGCGCGTTTTCCAGCCGAAAGGTCGAGCATGCTTTGGCAGGCTGTGCGTCCAATGTCACGAAACAATTCTGCGGTCCATGCGATGGAGTGGGGTGCAAGGATGACATTGTCACATTCGCCGAATCGGTGCGGAGTGACAACCGGTTCGTTGTCGAAACAATCCAGCGCCGCGCCGGCGATGCGGCGACTCTTCAGAGCATCGTAAAGCGCCTGCTCGTCCACGATGCCGCCGCGGGCTGTGTTCAGCAGGTACGCATCTCGTTTCATCTGTTGAAGTTCAGCAGCCCCGATCAATCCACGTGTCTGTTCGTTGAGTGGACAGTGAATCGACACAAAGTCAGCGGTTGCGAGCAGCTCATTGAGTCCCACGGAACGAACCCCGAGTTCTTCGACAACTTCGGCGGAGACAAATGGATCAAAGATCACCGGCTGTCGCATCCCGAAGCCCTGCAGCAGCTTAATCAGAGTACTCCCGATGCCGCCAAGCCCGATGACACCGAGCGTTCGATCCCGCAGTTCGCAGCCCATGTACTGTGTCCGGCCATCCCAGTCACCAGTTCGAACGAGTCGATCTTTTACGAGCATGTGATGCGTCAGGGCGATCATCCAGCCGACGGTTGCTTCGGCAACCGGTCGATCGACAGCACCGGCGGTGTTCATTGCGAGGACGCCCTGCTGCGTGCAGGCCGGGACATCGACCGTGTCGTAGCCGACTCCGAATCGCCCAACCGCAAGCAGGTTGTCACAGTCGGTAACTGAATCGGCCGTCACGCGAGGAGTCAGCACGATGACACCCGCGCAGTCGGCGAGCTGTTCCGAAGTGATGTCCGGGGCGTGTTCAGCAAAATTCGACACACGAATGTTGTCGTGTCCATCAAAAACGCTGAGCCCAAGATCAGCAAACTTCGGCTGTCCGGATTCGTCATAAAAATCGGCGGTCAGGGCGACATTGAATTTGCCCTGTTCGGAGTTTTTCACGGTCATGGTTCCTGACGTTGGCGTGTTAGCTGCTTTCGACGGCCTGCCCGTCCGACGGGTCAAGGCTGGCGGCCGGCAGGCGGTCCCTGTTGACGGCCTGCAGCGACTGATGGAGAGCTCGCAACAGCAGTCCTGTATCTGCCCCGAGACCCAGCATTCGAAATCCCTGGTCGTGCCGTTGCACCAGATTGTCGACGCTCGTTGTCATCAGGCCACACTGGCGGCCGGCGGATTTGATCGTATCCTTTAATTCGAGAATCTGCTCCGCAACACCTGGACCTTCCCACTGACCACGGAAGCCGGCCGTGGCTGAGAAATCAGCTGGACCAAAAAAGAACACGTCAACGCCGTCGACGTGACACATGGCCGGAACGTTCGACACAGCCGCAACACTTTCGATTAATGGCACCACCAGCACGTTGTCATTTGCCTCCGCGGTGTGTTCCGCGAAGCATTGCCCCCATGCGGTCGCGCGCTCCCCGCCAATACCGCGGCGACCTTCCGGAGGATAACGGCAGTCGCGAACAGCCTCTTCCAGCTGCTCCACGGTTTCGACCCAGGGGATCACAACGCCGTCCGCTCCAATATCGAGGGCCCGTTTCGTCAGCGAAGTGCTGCGTTCCGCCAATCTGACCAGGACGACAGTGTCACTTCGAAGCCCCGCCCGGACGTGTTCGTTGATGTCTCTCCAGTCGAGGTGACCGTGCTCTGCATCGACCACAACCCAATCCAGTCCGAGCGAGACAGCCATCTCTGTCACGGTCGCTGACTCGAGCGTCACCCAGAGCCCATGCACAGACTCATTGGCCGCGATTCTCTCACGAAACCGCTTCAGCGCTTTGGTTTTCATACTGTTTACATTTCATCGGAAACAAACGGATCAATCAGTAGACATCATCGTCCGCCGCAGGCGTGCCATCAACCCACGAGAATCCCGCCTGCTTGAGCTCGCGGACGGTGCAAAGGCGCTGACAATCGCGGGCAACGTGCCACCTCACCGGTGCAGGCCGCAGAATCGTCTATAGTGACTTCAGGAATTCGATCAAATCCTGAACCTCTCCGTCAGACAACTTCCCCCGGCCGGCCACTCGTTCGGGGCTGTGCAGATCGGTCACAACTCGCTGCAGGGAACGGGCTCGCCCCGTATGCAGCAGCCGGACTTTGCGGTAGACCCCCCGGAGTGAAGGCGTGTTGTAACCTTCGTAGTAATCTTTGGGCGATCCCAGACCGACGTCGTGAATAGCCCCGTCCGTGTAGAATGGACCGCTGTGGCAGTCCGCACACCCGGTTTTCTCACTCTCGAAGACCTGCTTCCCACGAGCGGCGGCATCACTCAGCGACCCATCCGGATTCAGAAAAGGGTTCGGCGGGGGCTCAAGTGTGTTCAGATAGGCGAGCAGGGCCTCCGTGTCTTCCTGACTGGGCGATTTGCCGAGCATGGTAGACGTCAACGACTTGTGCATGGCGTTCTCGAGATCATCCTGCCATCCATGCCAGGTCCATGGACGGGTGTGGCTCACATGATAAAGCGGCAACACCGTCTTCAGAGTCATTTCGGTACCATCGTTCATTGTGTCCATTGGCCGCGAGTTGCTCCCACCGTTCTGATGGCATGAATGGCAACTGTACCACTGATCAAGACTTCGCTGGCCGTCATGAAAAATCTCCATGCCGCGTCGCGCGAGCGACACGACCTCAGGACCGCCGAGTTCGATTTCGTGCTCAATCGTTCGAGTGTCAAGATCGACCACCTGAATCGAATTACGAAGATAGTTGGCAACGTAGACGGTGTGATTGTCGCTGGCGAGACGCAGTCCCATGGGACGTCCGCCCACCTCAATCCGGCTAAAGCGATCTGAATCATCCTGCAGACGCCGATCGATCAAATCGCCCGGGCCTCCCACCCCCACAAACGGCAAATCACCCAGTCGATAAACCAGCAGTTCGTGAGTCCCGGCAGCAGATGCCACGAGTCGACGACCGTCGGGACTGATCACAATTCCGTGTGGGTCTGCCACAGCCCGCCCAGGGACATCCAGCGAGATCGCT
>JBDOMX010000715.1:711-3030 GCA_039831615.1 Planctomycetaceae bacterium | reverse complement strand
TCAATCGCCTGGTCCAAATTGGTGGAGCAGCTCGCAAAGGAACCGGCAGTCGAGTATTTCATCCGGGAGTCCACAAAAGAACGTTATCACAGTGCAATATATGACCCCAGGCAACTGGCCGAAATGTTTATGTTTCGGGAGTTCCTCTACCGTCCACGTCGAAAGAATTCGTTGGAAACATTGGGGCTTGCTTCTATTTGCTTTCCAGCCCTGAACGCATATGAGCCGCCAGCAGAATGGACCTCTAAGGGACGATCAGTCGCCGACTGGCGTTCGTTTCTGAAGCTGTGCATCGACTTCCTTGTTCGAGCAAGCTTTTGCGTCGACATTGATCGTGCCTACATGCGATGGATCGGCTTCAAGTTCATGCAACGTGAGCTGGTCCCTCCGGATCAGGAACACGTATCGAACGTTCAGGTGCGATGGCCCAATGTGCGAAGATCACGCGGTCGAACTCAAAGGTTGATGACCATTTTGAAACTAGCGCTTGGCCTTAACTTCGAGCACGCGGCCGACAAGATCGTGGCGGATCAGATATTAAGAACAGCGTTGAGACAACTCACCGATGCGCAGATATTTAATCACAGCGGAGACGGATACCGGCTGCGTCTCGAACAGGCCGAAATCCAAATCGTCACGACTGCCTATCGCTGCCCGGTTACTCAGCGGATGTTGGACACATCCATCAACGGCATCTCCCCGTACCATACCGAACGCACTCTGAACACATTTGGAAGAGTGGCCAAGTTTGAGATGCCGCAATTGCCGTTTCCGTTCTTACGACAGGATGGGAACGTGGTGTCGACCGAGACGTTCGACAACTGGCTGAACACCAATGAACTAACGAAGACCGCTCGTGCAGCCGGCGTGTGGACAGAATTCAGTGACCGCTTGGCTTCCGGGGTTCCATATTTCGAAACCGCGGAACACTCGGGCCAGCTATCAAAGTCCCGGTTGCAGTTTCTGGAAAAACGGTTTCGAAAAGGTTATACCAACCTACTCAGCTGTTCGACTACGATGGAAATGGGCATCGACATTGGTGGACTGACAGCCGTTGCTATGAACAACGCCCCTCCAGGTCCAGCGAACTGGCTACAGCGCGCCGGCCGCGCGGGACGACGTGAAATCGCACGCGCGTCAACGCTCACTCTTTGCAAGGACCAACCACATGGACAAGCAGTGTTTAATAATCCTCTTTGGCCCTTTACGACACCTATTCATGTTCCGAGTGTTTCACTGAACAGTGCCCGGATTGTTCAAAGGCATATCAATGCGTTCCTGCTTGGCCGCTTTATTGCAACCGAATCGGACAACGCTACCACACTGAAGAGTGCATGGTTTTTTCTTCAGGAGGAAGAACTGCCGTCGCGATGTGACCGTTTTTGTTCCTGGCTGGATGAGACTGCCGAAACTGAAAAGAGCATTCGCGCCGGTGTTCAGCGACTGGTGGCGAGATCAGTGCTGGCACCAGACTCAGTTCGTCGCATTCTCGACACGGCAAGTGAAGTCATCAACCGAATCGCCAACCGCTGGTGCACGTCTCGCGACTCGCTGCTTGAGCAACTGCAGGTTTTCGGTGAAGTTCCAGCGAAGAAGGAGGACGCTCCCCCCGAACAGCGTGCTGTCCAGCGTCAGCTCTACCGTCACGACGAGGAGTATCTGCTTCGGGAGCTGTCCGGCGGCGGATTCTTACCATCCCACGGGTTTCCGCTCCACGTCATGCCGTTCGTTAATACAAGTGTTGAATCGATCATTGCCGAGCAGGAGGCACGGCAGGACGACAATGATCGAGAAGACAATCGGTATCAGTATCGCAGCTATCCGTCGCGGGAACTGGACGTCGCAATTCGAGAGTATGCGCCTGGCAACGTGATTGTAATCGATGGGTTATCGTACACATCTGCAGGACTGACTCTGAATTGGCAAATCCCCCCCAGTGACGCAGCAGTACGAGAAATCCAGGCTCTTCGTTATGTGTGGTGGTGTCGAGACTGTGGTGCCGTTGAAACCAATACATCGATGCAAGAGGAATGCCATTGCGGGTCGGACCAGGTAGAAAACAGAAAGTACATAGAGCCGTCAGGGTTTGCCGTTGACATTCGCGTCGGGAGGCCCAACTCGACAGATACAGAACCTATTTACGTTCCGCCGACGAGCCCCAGGGTCGCATGTGATGGCGAGTGGACGTCAATGCCCAACCCTGTACTCGGACGTTTTCGTTACTCACCAAACGGCCGTATTTTTCATCATAGCAAGGGAGCGACGGAATTCGGCTATGCCGTTTGCCTGCAGTGCGGCAGAGCCGCTTCCGAAACGGGA
>JBDOMX010000715.1:0-701 GCA_039831615.1 Planctomycetaceae bacterium | reverse complement strand
AACGGGATGGGCGCATGAAGGCGAGCCTGTGCCCTTCGATAAAACGGGGCAGCACACTCGTTTACGGACGGGACGGAAGGCAGACTCGACCGACATCTGTCCGGGAAGTGATGGTGGATACAGCGTTCAGAGAAATCTGTGGCTGGGGGGTGAGGAAATGACGGACGTTGTTCAGCTTCGCCTGGAACATCCCCGGCAGTCGAAGCGACTGATGACCGAGACTGTGGCAACGTCTCTGGCAGTTTGCCTGCGTTCGAATCTTGCGAGGCTGTTAGGCGTCGAGGGGAGAGAGCTTGGCTGGACGATTCACCACACGCAGGAAGAGCGCGTTGCCCACCGTGACATATTTCTGTTCGATGCAGCCGCTGGTGGGGCCGGCTATGTGGCATCCGTTCCGGTTCAGCTGGAATCGTTGCTGCACGACTGCCGCAAGTCTCTCCAGTGCAGTTGTGATTCTGCCTGCCACAAATGTTTACTCGACTTTGACACTCAGCGTCACGCAGATTTGCTTAATCGTCGTGAGGCACTCGACTGGCTCGATGATGAATTCATGAGCACTATGAATGTGCCCAAAGAATTTCGATGTTTCGGTGCAGCCACACGCTATGAGTCACGGAGTATAGTCGAATCTGTGTTGGCAGAATCCAGAAACAGCGGATTGAAAGAGATCCGGGCGTACGCCGATGGTAAGCTTGAAGCGT
>JBDOMX010001051.1:0-3032 GCA_039831615.1 Planctomycetaceae bacterium | reverse complement strand
TTTTGCGGAGGATGGCCGAGATGGTTCCTTGTTGGTCCGCCATCAGGCCCTGCAGGATGTGCAGCGGTGTGATCTGCTGATGTTTGCGCGAGGTGGCCGACTGCTGTGCAGCCTGGAAGGCTTCTTGGGATTTGACCGTCAGTTTGTCGAAGCGAAACGTCATCTGCCACCTCCGATCTGTGTCGGGGAGTGATTGTCGCCCGTGGGAACACAAATTGGGCAATTGCAACGTGCGCTAGATGTGCCAGAGTATTTCAGGTGGGACCGTCCGTGTGGTGGCGCGGCAGACGCCACGTCACCCGGTACTCCGCAACGCATGTCTGCGGAGTACCGGGTCGCGCTGTGGACCGCCCGCGGGGGCAGACTATTCTTTCTTCTCAAACTCAGCATCAATGACATCGTCATCGCCGGCTGGAGCCGATTCCTGATGTTCGTTGGCCGCCTCTCCTGGCGTGGCGCTCTGTTCCTGTTGCAGATGAGCCGCCAAGGCCTGGCTGGCCTGGGTCAGTTCGTCGATCGCCGCATTGATCGCCTCGACGTCGGTCTCTTTGATTGTGCTATTGACCTTTTCCATCGAGGATTCAATGGCTGACTTGGATGAATCGTCCAATTTTTCGGCATGCTCTTTGAGTAACTTTTCGGTCTCGTAGACCATCCGGGAACCATTGTTTTGGGCTTCGGCAAGATCTCGCAGTTTCTTGTCGTCGTCGGCATGCGCATCGGCGTCGGTCCGCATCTGTTCGATTTCCGACTCTGACAACCCGCTCGACTCTTCGATACGGACAGATTGTTCCTTTCCGGTCGCCTTGTCTTTGGCCGACACGTTGAGGATACCATTCACATCGATGTCAAAAGTCACTTCAATCTGCGGTGTGCCACGAGGCGCTGCGGGGATATCCGCCAGGTTGAACTCACCCAGTTTGCGGTTGTCGTTCGCCATTTGACGTTCACCCTGGAACACCTGGATCGTGACCGCCGGCTGGTTGTCGGCCGCCGTGGAAAACGTCTCGTTTTTGGTGACGGGAATGGTCGTATTCCGTTCGACGAGTACTGTCATGACGCCACCTTCCGTTTCGATTCCGAGCGACAACGGAGTGACGTCCATCAGGACGACATCTTTCACGTCACCGGCGATGATTCCTCCCTGGATTGCGGCACCAATGGACACGACTTCGTCTGCGTTGACTCCTTTGTGCGGTTCTTTGCCGAACATCTGCTTGACCAGATCGTGGACCCTGGGAACTCGCGTAGACCCACCGACAAGTACGACTTCGTCGATATCGCTGGTGCGGAGTTTTGCGTCTTGTAAGGCGGTTTCCACCGGTTTGCGGCAGCGCTCGATCAGCGGGTCGACCAGCTTTTCGAAATCGGCTCGAGTGATTTTCATTTGCAAGTGTTTGGCCACGCCATCCACTTGGGTGATGAACGGAAGATTGATATCTGTTGTTTGCGAGCTCGAAAGCTCCTTCTTCGCTTTTTCGGCCGCTTCACGCAGCCGTTGTAACGCCATCGCATCTTGTCGTAAGTCGATGTTCTCCGTCTGGTTGAATTCGGTGGCGATATGGCTGATCAGAACTTCGTCGAAATCGTCACCACCTAAGTGAGTATCCCCGTTGGTACTCAACACTTCGACCAACTCGTCAGTCACTTCCAGAATGGAAACGTCGAATGTGCCGCCTCCCAGATCGAAAACAACGATTTTCTCGTCGCGCTTCTTTTCGAGACCGTAGGCCAGCGCCGCAGCCGTTGGTTCGTTGATGATCCGCGAAACCTCCAGGCCGGCGATCTGTCCAGCGTCCTTTGTCGCCTGCCGTTGGGCGTCGTTGAAGTAGGCGGGGACTGTGATGACCGCCTTGTTGACTTTGTGTCCCAGGTAGGCTTCCGCTGCCTCTTTCAACTTGCGCAGCGTCAAGGCCGACACTTCTGGTGGGGTATAGTCGCGGTCCCCCACACGAATTTTAACGTAGTCCTCAGGGCCTCCCTGGATTTCGTAAGGGACGATCTTCTCTTCGGATTGCACCTCGTTGTGGCGGCGGCCCATGAAGCGTTTGACGGAATAAACCGTCTTATGTGGATTCATCACGGCCTGCCGTTTTGCCGGGTCCCCCACGAGCGTTTCGTCTGTGTCAGTGAAGGCGACAACACTCGGCATGATGCGGTTGCCCTCCTGGTTGGCGATGACCTTAGCCTCGCCCCCTTCCATGACCGAGACCACGGAATTGGTTGTTCCCAGATCAATACCAATGATTTTTTCGCCATCGAGTGCCATGGTGGGTCTCCTGCTTTATCTGTTGTGCAAAAACGCGGTGTGATGGGTTGCATCGCTTCTGTGAGACTCTTGCAACCGACGTGCCAACGGTCCCGGATTTGAGATATTGTATTTTAAGTTGTTTAATATCAAGAGTTTAAATGTTTCGCCATTTCGTGTCCGTAGTGAGTGACTGCCAAAATGTCTAGTCCGTTTCGCGGTCGAAATTTGGCTATTGATGCCACTTTGGCAGTTGGCCGACAGCGAGGGCCCATTGGAATGCGGCCGCTTGACAGCAGAATTTGAGGGCTGTACAACACGAATCGATTGGCTCCAAGTCGCCGTCGATTGTGGCGATTTCGCGACAGGCTCATACGCCCTCGGAACCTGTGAGCCCGCATGTTGCGAAGTGTCTTGGGCTTGACTGCTGTTTCGCCGGAAAGGCTCCAATGGCAAAAAAGAAAGTCCCAGCGAAGATAAAAGCCAAGCTCCCGGTGAAGAAAAAAGCCAAGTTGTCGCCCCGGTCGATCAAGGCGTCGCCTCGGTCTGCCAAGAAGCCCACTGTCGTCAAAAAGGCGAAACGCAAGACCGAAACCCCCGAAGTCGAGATTCGAAAGTTAGATACACAGATTGTCAGATTGGTCAATCGACGGGCCAAGTTGAGCGGGCGCCTGCTCCAATCCCAGACGATCGGTATGGCGACACAAGACGATGAGGCTTTGTGGGAGCGCTTGGAGCACGTCAATTCGGGCCCTTTGCCCGATCGTGCTATGCGCGCCGTGTT
>JBDOMX010000043.1:0-3034 GCA_039831615.1 Planctomycetaceae bacterium | reverse complement strand
TGGCAGGCGCTGCAAGTGCTTGTCAATCAAGCGTCGTCTGGAATGAGCCAGCGGCGTTAACAGGAGGTTCAGTTATGAAAAAACTGATTGATCGCCTTCTAGGAAAGCCGTCCGCAGTGTGTTGGGTCATTAAGACGGTTGTGGTTTGTCTCGCGTACCTGACTTGCTACGTCCCAATTGGCGTGGCGGTTGTGGTCTGGGCCTACCACGTTCCAAGTGCCGTTGCACTCGTTTGGTCGAGTGTTCCGCGTTTGGAGTCAACACCCAACAAGAAGCGAACGCCGAAGAAGAGTCGACCTTGGGAAAGACTCGACGACTTCGACGACGTTCGGGTTCGCGTTAGCGAACTAACACAGTAGCCAAAGCAATGAGGCTTCGGCTTTTACAAAACATGCCGGTGGAGACAGGAAGGCCTGCTCCACCGGCACACCAACACAGTGTGGATAACACACAAGGAGAAAGCATGGCAAATGCACCGATAAAGCGATTCGCAGTAGGTAACGGTATTCGAGCTTCCGTCTGGAAGAACGAATCGAAGAAGAACGGATCGTGGCTCAGCGTCACGATCACCCGCACCTACCGTGATGGCGAAGAATACAAGGACACCACGTCGTTCCGACGTGACGACTTGTTGTTCGTCGCCAAGGCGTCGGAACTGGCGTTCTCATGGTGTCTCAGGCAGGTGGAAAGTGCCAAGCGTGAGGCAAACCAGGAGTAACGGATTAACAACTCGCCGGTGGGTGCAACCCACCGGCTTCACGGATGAAAACGCCATGCAAGATGTCAACCAATTAGCACTCTTTCCGTTGGGAAGAATCGTCATGACCAAGGGTGTTCACTTAGCAATTTCGGCAGACGAAATGCTGACCGCATTGCTGAAACATGCCCAAGGAAACTGGGGTGATGTTTGTGATGAAGACCGTCGTTCAAACGAAGAAGCACTCGTGCGTCAGTTTCGTTTGTTCTCGGTTTACCACGCTTCGGAAAAGACGAAGTTCTGGATCATCACAGAGCACGATCGCTCCAGCACCACGATTCTACTTCCTGAAGAGTACTAAGTCGCCAAATCGGTTTTCGTCGTTCAGGGAACGACATGGGTTTTACCCACGGTTACGCCGGGCTGTTCGTGTCAGCCCGGCACTTTTCCACTTTACCTCTCCCTGACAGGCCACTGTCAGGGAGGGGCGATTGAAAAACGGGGAGTTCACGCCCCTCTGTCACACGTGAACTTCCCCTTTGGAGAAGAACAATGACACGACTTTATCAAAAACTATTGGTTCGTCTGATGCCATTCAGTCTGCTTGATGCGATGCACTTCGTTTACGAGGAATGCGCCGACTCCTGCTGCTCGCAGGTAGGCCCACCCTTTGTGCATCCAATTGAAACGATTGGCAACTGGCTTCAACTTGCAAGCCAGACCAGTTGGACTCCTCCGAGTCCAGCGGCATACGACGATTTCGAGCTGTCATTGCTCGAAATCGAACACCAATAGGCAACCCGCGTGGAGAGAGTGACAGCTCTCCACGCCTTTTTGTTTCACACTTTGACAACCGGCTACAACGAAATGAACCAGAAATCAAGAAAACCATACACGCTGGTGGGAGCCGAGCAGCTCACAGCATCTGTCTACAAGACGGGTGATGAGCTGATTGGTTTTGACTATCGCTTCAACATCACCCGCCTCAACAACCGCACTGGCCGGGTGAATCAATGGTTCGCACCTGATGACCTTTGCGCAATGGTCAAGCTGGCTCGCGTTCTGGCAGTCGAATTGGCGGACGATGGCTGCATCAACGCGGAACTCCGCAATCGGCTCATCAGCCTCGCGGCAGCACTCGATGACGCAATCGCAGAAGTATCACCCGCCGACAACACCTACGGAGCAACTGACCAATGAGAACGAAGCTCGTACACGAAATTCGACAGGGCCACCTTGTGGTTCGCATACGTCGTGCGAAATCCGGCGAAACGATTCGTCACATGCTTTCGCTTCATCGCCTCTACAAGAACGGCGATCTGTGGCATGAGTCCACTCGACTGGGGCGTGACGATATACCGTTCATCCGATTCCTGCTTGATGAAGCCCATACGTGGATGCTTCAGCAGGAAAGCGGCTCCACGATAGACACGGAAGTCAGCGAATGAGCAAACAGCTTCCAAGTATCATCGGCAGTCTCGACGAACTTGTCTCGACCGAGTCAAGATTCAGCACCGTGTACGCAGACCCGCCTTGGTCGTATTCCAACATGGCGGCTCGCGGTGCCGCCGACAATCACTATCCGACTCTGGAACTCGACGCCATTTGCTCGGAACCGGTCGACCAAGTGATCGCCGACAATGCTCATTTGCATCTCTGGACGACGAATGCGTTTCTCCGTGAAGCGTTCACGGTCATGGAAGCATGGGGATTCCAGTTCAAGTCCTGTTTGGTCTGGATCAAGCCGCAGCTCGGCATGGGCAACTATTGGCGGGTATCCCACGAATTTCTGCTACTGGGTGTTCGTGGCAGCTTGCCGTTTGCGGACAAGAGCTGTCGCAGTTGGCTGCTGCATCGGCGGACGCGGCACGGCCATAAACCGTTCGCAGTCCGCGAACTCATCGAACGAGTCAGCCCAGGGCCGTACCTCGAACTGTACGGTCGCGAAGAGCAACCACGAACCCAATGGACCGTCTACGGAAATCAAGTCGAACGCCGATTGTTCTAAGTATCCCAATGACACAGCAGTAATTTATCAATGCGAAACTCGAAAACCAATCGATTAAAGGAAGAACGCGAACAGCGGTCGCGTTCTGACCTGCCCGATTGGGTTTCGGACGACCTGCTACAAAAGACTGTCGAAATCTGGCAACCGTACTACTCGAACCAGTTGACCCGCGAGGACGCTATAGCGATCATCAATAATGTTGGTGGTGTCATTGATTGTCTTCGTCGGGAGAAGTGACGATGAAACGATTCGTAGCCTTGGCTCGCGTTAGCAGTCGTGAGCAGGAACGGGAAGGGTTTTCTTTGGAAGTGCAGGAAGATGCACTCCGC
>JBDOMX010001181.1:0-3040 GCA_039831615.1 Planctomycetaceae bacterium | reverse complement strand
CCACGGCACGCTGTCGGGAATCCCCAGCAGCCCGGACAGCACGGTCGCCAGTCTGCGTTGGCGTTGGCTGCCTGATGTGAGTCGATTGACCAGTTCGCAGGCCCTGTCGAGCGGCAGGATCGACATCAACGGCCGCGCCGCCCGTTCCGCATCCGCGTCATCCGCCTGCGCCCATTCCAACAGCCGCTCGATGGCACGCGCATCTTGGAGCAGCAGTGCGCGTGTCCAGCAGGCGGATGCCGCCAACCGGGCATCGCCGCTCTCCACAAACGCTTCGACTCGGTCCAGCAGATCGCGGCGGGCCAGCGTCCCGACCGCCTGGCTGGCGCGGGCCTGCACGGTCGGATCGGAATCGTCCAGCCAGTTTGCCAGCCGATCGCCCGGGTCGCGGCGCTGAACTTCAAAGGCAGCGACCCCCGCATACCGCAGAAAGGGCTGATCCGATTCCGCAAAGCGGATGGCCGTCGCTTCGGCCGTCGGCCACGGCAGCCATCCGAGCGCCGAGATCAGCGGTCGCCGCAGTTCGGCCGAGTCGCCCACGGTTTGCAGCAGGCGATCGATCCGGGCCTCATCGCCGCTGTCCAGCGCCAGCAGCGCGGCCACAAACACCTCGCCCGGCTCACCCCACGCCAACCCCTCGACGGCCAGCTGCCAGCCAGCCTCGCCGGCCAGCTGCAGCCCTTCCAGATGAGACTGGAGCACCCCGTCGTGCTCCGCCAGGTCGCGAAGGGAATAGTGCGGTTCGCCGACCGCCGAATCCCGACTTAGCCAGCAGGACGAAGCACCCTCATAGTGCTGGACGAAAACAGGATCGAAATTGTTCAACGTAATGCCTCTCGTGTCTGCTAATCAAATCGAGTCCACGTACTTCCATCGAACGAAAATACGTTATCGGATCCAATTGACCACAGAACTCCCTGGGCATGAGTCAATCGATAGGTTGTCTCGGGGCGATCATCGCCAAACTCCAAAGGTTCGATCCGACCGTCAACGAGCTTATAGACATCGGTCATACTCGATATGTAGATGTCACCATCAAAGCAACAAATGTCCCATAAGTCCTCCGACAGTTCGTCAACCGCAACGAGCTCCCACTGGTCATTTCTACCGCGAATGATTATCCCGCGCTGTCCGCAAATATATACGAGCTCGTCATCTGCCGCGCACGCACGTGTCAGGATCACGTTCGTGGGCGTCGGCTGATTGTTCCACAAAGATCCATCCCACTTCCAAATCTCACCGTTCCAACCCACCGCGTAGATCTCACCCGCTGAAAAACCTGTAATCGCCTCAAACCCACCCTTCGGTGAATTGTCGGCGACCGCTGCGTGCATAGGCGTCCAGACTCCTTCATCCTCACGTCTGAAAGATTGTCGGTTCATGCCGCACGCATATGCTTGACCGTCGACCACGCCGAGTCCACGAAGTACGCTTGGGTTGGGTGTGATCTTCTCTGCCTGCGACGTCCCTTTTACGTAGGTGAAAACTTCACCGTCTTCGCTAATTGCAATGAGTTTTTCACTCGGTCGCTTGACCACGCACATCGCGGCAGAAGTCCAGTTTGTGTCTGCCATATGGCCAAGCTCGCCACCCTGAAAGCCGATGAATCGGGCGTGCTCGACGTCGTCCGCTTCTAAGTCTCGATCCTTAATGGAAAGATAAATCAAGTCGTCATACCTCGCTGCACCATTTGTATACACACTGTGCAATGAAATATCGTGTTCCATTACTTACTGCCTCAAAAGTTTTTTCTGTTTGCTAGAAAGGACACTAATTCAAGGTTGTCGTTGGGTTGAGGGGGCTGCAACGCTTGCTAATTTCACTCTGTGATATCTTGCTGCCTGAGGAAGAGTGTTTGACTTTGCTCCGTTTATCTCCCGAATGCCCCTGCTTCAGTTGAGCTTCAATACACTTTGCATCACATCCCGAAACGGCTGCCGCACTCTCAGCGCATCTCTTCGCTTGCTTGTTGAATGACTCTCGGGTGCCTTTGTCGGGACCGAACGCCTTATGATGTGCATGTCGGAGGCCATGATTTCCGGCGGTATTACTGGCACCCTCGAGGCACATGCAAGGAGCTGTCTTGTAGTCATAATCCTTCCACCCGGGGAGTTTTGCACCCTTCCCTCCAGCGAAACTACTCTCAAAAAAGGATGATTTTGGAATAACGTGATCGGGTGTTTGCGACGGACAACAACCGTTGACACCATCTTTTTTTGCCTTATACGGAGTCAGTTTGCAGCGGCGCGCACGTATGCAATCGTTGGCATTCGCCTTCTTGGTCTTTGCGTCTGCCCACTTTGCAGCCGTTCCATAGGAACCGGCATCCTTGTTTTTCTGGACGAGTTTTCCGGAGAGCCCCGCTGCTTTACATGCACCATCCTCTCCATCCGGTTTTTTGTAGTCACTGCAGGCGTCCTTTTCTTTCTGCTTGTCGGCCATGCACGGGTCTTTACTCGCCGCCATCGAGTCCATGTATGGCCACGGCGGAGTGTTCCCCGGTGTACTCATATGATTATGCGTGGTCATGTCGAGATGTCTGACGACATTCTTGCCCTCGAATTTGACGTCCATCGACCACATCGTGAAATAGACCTTGCCGCGATTCGTACTGGTCAACACCCCTTTCTTGGCGGCGCAGCCGGCCTCGTCCCCCATGCTCTTTTTGAAGTGCGACTTGTTTTTGAGCATCGCCTCCTTGCCGGAGATCTTGACCTTCTTGCTACCACTGGTCGTATCTTTGGCCATCCCCGTGTTGGGATAGGGGATCGGCACGCCGGGGGGCGTCGCGGGGTTTTCGGGCGGTGTGAAACAGACGTCGGGGAAGGCGCAAATCGACTTGCCGTCCGCTTTTTTGCAGGAGATCTCCCGTCCGTTGGCAAACACGTCATTGGCCATTGTTACTCTCCGGGTCAACAAAACTGCCGATTACCGCTGCCCGCTGTTCATCGTCGTTCGCGCAATGGAACAGCACCCCGTCGCCCATGGCATACTCCTTTTCCGCTGCCGCTTTCGCGACCGCCAGCATGCAGGGAACAAC
>JBDOMX010001025.1:0-3042 GCA_039831615.1 Planctomycetaceae bacterium | reverse complement strand
GAGAAGGACGAGAAGGACGAGAAGGACGAGAAGGACGAGAAGGACGAGAAGGACGAGAAGGACGATGAGGCGATCAGGAAAGCAGCCGACGCCGCAAAAAAGAAACACGACACTCGGGCAAAGGCACTGCAGAATGCACTGGATGACATCGCCGGGCGACTTGCAGGACAGCGAGGGGACTACGACGTCGCTCTCGAGCTACTGGAAAAGGTCGATGATGTGTCCGTCGAAGAAGTGACCGCAATACTGCTTGCGGCAGGAGATACTGAAGCGGCCGTCACCCGAATGACCAAACATGTGGACGAGAATCCAAATCAGGTCCGCCCTCTCGCAGCATTGATCAGGACGCACTGGAAAGTAGCGAACCGAAAACAAGCTCGGACATCATTTGAGACTCTACGAAGTATTTCGTCCACGATCGATTTGGATATCCCGGTGTTCGCTGAACTGGCTCCGGTGGCCGCTGAACTTGGATACGGTGAAGACTGGCGGCTCGACCGGGAGCGTCCTCAGGATCTGGGGATTCGTCCCGAACTCGACTCTTTGGGACCAATTCACTGGCAGCCCGTGGCAGCGCCGGACTGGACTCTGCCCGGTGTCGACAACCTGCCATTGGCGCTGGGTGATTTCCGTGGCAAACCGCTGATCGTCATTTTCTATCTCGGCTACGGCTGTCTGCACTGTGCCGAACAATTACAGAAATTTCATCCGGAGGTCGCGAAGTTTCGTGAGGCGGGTTTTGAACTGGTGGCTATCAGCACGGATCGGCAGGAACTCCTGAGTAAAGCCCACGAGAACTATGACGGTGATTTCACGTTTCCCTTGCTGGCAGATCCCGACCTCAGTGTATTTCGCAGGTATCGCTGCTTTGACGACTTCGAACAGCAGCCGCTGCACGGCACATTCGTGCTGGATGCGGAAGGACTGGTCCGCTGGCAGGACATCAGTTACCAGCCATTCATGGACCCGACCTTCGTCCTGGAAGAAGCTCAGCGCCTGATGAACCTGACGTGCGATTCGCCGCCCTGCTCAAGCGCGGAGCTCGCCGCCTCAGAGAGTTCTCAGGGAGAATAACCAGCTTCGAGTTTTGGGGTTGCCCGCCGTTCCGCCTCGACAGCACCGCCATGCCCACGATCACCAGAATTGAAGCCGAAGACCGACGCTTCGAATTGAAGGATGGAGCGGGGAGTGACGCGGTACATACCGACCCGCAATACGGGTACGCCGTCACCCGTCTGTTCACAGATACACCTGGCCTTGCCGGAACCGGAATCACATATACGCTCGGAGGCGGAACCAACCTTGTCCAGGACGCCATCAATCTGCTCGCAGCGCCTCTCGTGGGGCAGGAGATTGAAGAGTTGATGTCGGAGTTCGGAGCTGTCCAGCACGCTATCGCTGAACATCATCTGATTCGGTGGCTGGGGCCACACAAGGGCGTCATCCATCTCGCGCTCGCTTCGATCACCAACGCCTGTTTCGATCTTTGGGCCAGGTCCCGGCACGTGCCGTTGTGGCGATTACTGCTGGATCTTTCACCGGAGGAAATCACCAGACTGATCGATTTCAGCTACCTCGATGAGGTACTCACCGCGGACCAGGCAACAACCATTCTACGTGACCGGCAACAGACGCGCAGTGAGCGTGAAGATGTACTGCAGACCGGTTATCCAGGCTACGACACGTCCGTTGGCTGGTTCGCCTACAGCGACGAACGGCTCATTGACAATGCCCGTCGCGCGGTGGACGAAGGCTTCAGGGCCATGAAGTTGAAAGTTGGGTCTGCGGATCCGGCACATGACATCCGTCGCGTGAACATGGTTCGCCAGGCCGTGGGTGATGACGTGCGTCTGATGGTTGATGCGAACCAGGCCTGGTCACTGCCGACAGCCCTGGAAGTGTGTGCAGAATTGGTGGCCAATGATCTTTACTGGATTGAGGAACCGACGCAGCCGGATGATGTCCTTGCTCACCGGAAAATTGCCGAGGCCATCGCCCCGGTGCTTGTCGCCGTCGGTGAAACGATCTCCAACCGAGTACTCTGGAAAAACTTTCTGGAAGCCGGCGCCGTTGGTGTCGTTCAGGCGGACTGCACACGGCTGGCCGGAGTCAGCGAATACCTGGCCGTTTCCATCCTTGCAACACGGTATCCGGTTAAAGTGATTCCGCATGTCGGCGACATGGGACAAATCCACCAACACCTGGTGCTGTTCAATCACATCGCGCTGGGACACGAGCGGCTCTTCCTGGAATACATTCCACATCTGCGCGAATATTTCCGGTTCCCGGCCGTTGTCAAAGACGGCACATATCAGGTGCCACAGGAACCCGGCTGCTCCACAGATCTTCATGAATAAGCAACTCAGCCACTGTGCAGCGCCAGCGGCAAAAGCAAATCTGGTGGTTCGTCAGGAGCAAAGATGAGGATGCGCCCGTGGCTGGAGTCGCAGGACTCCAGTGAACTCCCGAGCCGTCCACATTTCTTATGAATTCGGCAACCATGAACTTTTAAGCTCTGGCAAACCACTGGCTGACAGGCCCTGCAATGCAGAACCAGGCTGAGCATAACCGCCCGCCGATGCAGCCTCACCCGGTCTCAGGTGGAAGCGTGGCAACAACATCGCTTCAGTGATCACACTGCCCCGATGACTGTTGATTACTCAGCAAAGAACTCCGCCAGCTCATCGTGCCTCGCCAATCCATCTTCGTATCCGAAATCGATCAACTTACCGATGTATTCCCGGTGAAACATGAATTCATGACTCGGGCTGGTCCGCAGACGAGCATCTTCAGCACCCATCGTTTCGAGAATCTTCTTCGGATGCACCGAAGGCGAAATCGGCAGGATTGAGATCGGGTTATAGTCTCTGAGTTGAAACGTCTCATCGAAAACCGCATTTGGCGACGCCGGGCCAGGCTGGCCTGATGCACGTGCCGGAAAATGGAGGGATTGGGTTTGCGGGGAGAAGGGAAAACTGTTGCGCTCCCCCGTATCAAACCATCGAGTTTTCACTCAAAGCGAAGGAGCGCAACAGTGGAGCG
>JBDOMX010000898.1:0-3043 GCA_039831615.1 Planctomycetaceae bacterium | reverse complement strand
CGGTCGCATTGGCATCATCAGCAAGAGTGGCACGCTGACTTATGAAGCTGCCTGGCAACTGGGTCGAGTTGGCATGGGCCAAAGTACGGCTGTTGGCATCGGCGGCGACCCCATTGCGGGGACCAATTTCATCGATCTGCTCGAACTGTTCCAAAACGACCCGGGTACGGACGGGATCCTCCTGATCGGTGAAATTGGCGGCAGCGCGGAGCAGGAAGCGGCAGAATACATCCAGTCGAACGTCAGCAAACCGGTGGCCGGATTCATCGCGGGTCAGACGGCTCCCCCCGGCAAACGGATGGGACATGCGGGAGCCATCATTTCAGGGGGTGGTGGAACGGCCGCAGAGAAGATTTCTGCTCTGCGAAGCGCAGGTGCCGTGGTATCCGACAGCCCGGCCGGAATGGGCGACGCCATGAAATCCGCCATCAAGTAGCCTCGCAAAACCAATCACCGACCATTCTGCTTTTACGAGCCGGAACGTCCTGGCATGAGTGGCGGTGAAGTCGGCAAGCGTGAGACAGCAGCGACCGCTGGATGCGGTCGTCACAAGCGGTCCGCGACGGGAAACGGCATTGGTTGTCGGTCATGCGGCAGCCCTCGCGACAAACGCAGGAACCTGATTGTCGTCTGCTCGCACCCTTCAACCGGTGTTTCAGCAGTGCTGTTTGTTCCCGGCCTCTGTCCCCTGTCAAAACCGATGCTGGCAACGTGGTCGACGCTGCCAGCGTCGACGGTGCCATTCAACTCAGGCCCTTCTTTACGCGCAGCGTGCCGCGGGTCCCTGACCCTATCTGGGTGAATGTGAGACCGGGATCACACGGTGACCGCGGCCTGCGTGCTTCAAGTGCTCCTTGAGCACGCGGCGGACCTCATCGATGGCCTCGGGATGACGGTGAACCTGACTGTGACCGGCCGAGACTATGATTTCGGAATCGGCATCGTCGCGGTGAGCGCTGCGATAGGTGACAACCCCATCCGTCCACCATTTCAGCGACTTCCCTCGCGAGACTCCCACAATGTTGTGGTGGACCACTGAGTCAGGTACGGTCGTGTGACCGACCAGATTCAGGACGGCAGAACGCTTGGCCAGTGAATCCAGACTGGTGCTGGGGGCAAACACGGTCTCCCAGTTCCGGCGATTGTTGAGGCCAGTGATGAGCTTCGTGACTTTCAATGTCGTGGCCGGTACTGACACGATCGTTCTGCCCAGCCACCTCGTGAATCGATTTGCCAGTCGGCTCCCTCGAAACGGACTGGCAATCGTCACAATGCGGTCCACGGATGGATCAGATTCGAAGAAGAAGACCCGTTGAATTTCATCCTGCGTTCCGGCATCCGCCTGCAGTTCGGCCACGGGGGTCTGGCTGACTGAATTCCAGAGTGTATCGTCGCTGTCCACCGTCATCAGATACGACAGCAGTCCGCCCATGCTGTGTCCGACCAGAACCATCTGATCAAGTTTTTCATTGCGTTGTTGAGGGTCACAACGCTGTTGCAGTTCATCCAAATCGTCTCGCAGATCTGCCAAAGCAAACGTGAGAGGCTCTCCCGTGGGGTACATGTAGAACCAAAACTGATAGTGGTCTCGGAGCACTGGATCACTCTGCAGTTCATTAAACATCTCCATCCAGGTCATGGGCGACGACCAGACCCCGTGGACCATCAGGACTGGAATCCGATCCGGATCCCACGGCTGCATCATGTACAGTCCCTGAAGTGATTCGGCTTTGTCAGGTCGGATGAATGCGAACGTGTCCAGCAGCTCCAGGTCCGGATTCGTTAGAAACCGTGCCAGTGGGGTACTCAGGTCGGTCTCGAGCGGAAGTTGTGTATTGTGGACTTCGACACCATCGGACTCCCGCGGATCGAAGACCTGCAACCGAATCGGCTGCCCGGCGTCCTGTTCCTGCTGAGTTGGAAATCTCAGGATTGCCGTCGCAGGAAGTCGCAATCCTTCGGCATAGTATTCCTCCAGTGGCGACGAATGAGCAGGCCGTTGTCGCTGGATCATGAGGGGAACGCCGAGCCCCCTTGTGACGTGTCGATGGCGCAGATTGCTGAGTTCGTAGTCGGAAACGAACTCGATCGCGCCAATCTGCTCCGGCTGGATCCACGGGGACGGATGAGGGACCTCAAAGCGAATGTTGCGCTCCGAAAGCGGCAGAGTAAGACTCGTGCGATCCTGCTCATTCCGATTGGCGTTCACCAATCGCATCAGGCCCTCAACACTGGAATTGTAGACGTCTGCTGTGTGTCGATGTGAGGGCGCGTTTGGATCCTTGATTTGTTGATCGTGAGTCCCGATGAGGTATCGCCATGCATAGTGAGCCGCGTCCAGATACAGTTCTTCGGCGAGGACGATGTCCTGCGATTCTGTTTGTCGGGCCACCAAATAGCTCAACTCGGCGGCTGCATGCAGCGACTCACTCGTGACCTCATGGTGTTGGGCACGTCTCGCATGCTGCAGCAGTACACCGAGCTCGCGACTGTTGGCGGCTCCGCTGGCCGCCAGAGAGTGCTCTGTGCGCTCGGACGGTCGCGGGCCGGCCGGATCCGTGAGTCGCAGATGATCTGTCAAAGGGTTTCGAGGCTTTTCGCGCAGCGTGGCAAACTGCACAGTACTGCAGCCGGCATCACCGAACGCAGTCACCGCAATCAGAATCAAACGGACTCTGAACCGACGACGGACCAAGGACGCGTTCCAAACGCTGATGAAGCCGGACAAATTCATCCTGACACCGGCTCCGGATTCGACAGCGGAATCCGGAAGCCGTAGGCTCCTCCGGCACACAATTCACGTCAACCCCGGTCTTTCCCACAACAGAATCAGAGCAGTTTGCGTAGTTCAGGTAATCCCTGATGCGTCTGCACTGCCCGCCAACCTTAAGATCGCCACTTCAAACTCATGGTTCAGCGCAGCCACATCCTGATTGCTGTTCCACTTGGGTGTCTTGGAATCCTTGCCGGCGCAGGCTGTACGGCCGACTGGCTATCGGATCCCATTGTGGCCGACCGGCTGTGGCCATCGGACATCAACACC